>JAKLHH010000485.1 GCA_022710245.1 Myxococcota bacterium | reverse complement strand
GGGGTGTTCCCGGAGCGTGTGGTGCAACGGGCGCGCCAGCTCGCCCTCGAGCGATTCCGTCGGCTTCGACCACGCGCCTCTCCGCAGGGGCTGGCTCTGGCAACCGCGCTGGTCGGGACGGGTGTCTCCAAGGTGGGTCGGTGCGACCGACCTGCTCGGGGTACTAGAGCGTGATCGCCTGCCAGCCGAGCAGCCCGAAGCGCACGTCGCGCTCGGCGAAGACCCAGATGACGAGGCGCTTGCCCTTGAGCTGCTCGAGGTCGCGCGCGAGCTCCTGGCGGACCAGCGTCGAGGCGCCGCCGTCGTTGACGATGGAGCTGAGCGGCAGGCCGAGCTCGAAGGCGAGGTGGGCGATCAGCCCGGCCGCCTCCGGCTCGTCGGTCTGGTAGATGCGCGAGAAGCTGTCGCCGAGGAGGAGCACCGGCGAGCTCGCGTCGTCCTCGTAGGGCTTGCCGCCCTCGCGCTCGAGGACGCGGTGGCAGACGACGCGCTCCTTGCCGAAGAGCTGCTCCTGCCGCGGCATGCGCGTCATCCGCGGGAGGTCGCCCTCGCGCTCCACCTCCACGCGCTCCAGGCGGTAGCGCGGCGAGGCCGGCGGCCTCCACCAGCCGAGCTGCTTGACGCGCGCGGCGATGGCGCGGGCGGCGACGCGGACACCCTCGCCGCTCCAGTGCGTGTCGGTCTTCAGGTAGAGCGGCGTGCGGGGCGTCGCTCCCGCCCTGCGCCCCTCGAGGAGCGCCGGGTGGAGCGCGAGCACGTCGACGCCCTTCGCGCGGAGCTCGCCGAGGAGCCGCTCGGTGTGCGCGGCCACCGCGAGGGAGGGCGCGAGGCCGCGCACGAGCTGGTCCGGGTAGATGCTCGGCTTGACGGGCGCCGGCACCACCAGCAGGTGCACGCCGCGGGCGCGGAGCTGCTTCGCCAGGTCCGCGATCACCGCCACCGGGTCGCCCGGCCCCGCCTTCGCCGCCGCCTCCGCGTCGCTCTTCATCGGGGCCATGCGCTTGGCGTCGTCGGCGCGGGCCGCGCTCCCCTCGCGGTAGTAGGGCTCGACGAGGTAGCGGAGGTCGGGGGAGTAGAAGAGCCAGCCGTCGCGGCCGCGGAGCGCCTTCTCGCCGAGGTCGTGGAGCGCCAGGTAGCGCCCGAGCTGGAAGAGCGGCCGCGTCTTCTGCGCGGCGAGCGAGGCCTCCTCGAGCTCCTTCTCGAAGGCGCGCAGGTGCTCCTCGCTCGGCCGCTTCGCGAAGAGGCTCAGCACCACCGGCCGCTCGCCGTCCTTCAGCTTCTCGATCAGCGCCTGCGAGATCGGCACGCCGAAGATGACGAGCAGGAACGCTCCGACGAGGAGCTGCTGGGCGAGGCGGGTCATGGTCGTCACGATGGTCCCGTCGACGAGGCGGCGCGTGGGGCGCCGCGGGAGGGGCCAAGGCCCCGCCCCGAGCCGAGCGAGCGGGCTCTCCGGTGGTGGTCCGCGCGGCGCTCGCCCGCGAGGGAGCGAGGGGTGGGGAGGGGCCCGCGAGCGGGGGTCCCCGCGCGCCGCCGGACGTCGAAGATGTGATCAATCATGAGGTCATCGGTCAGAACTGGAAGTAGAGGAACGGGTTGAAGGCCTGCGTGAACATCCCCGCCAGCGCCAGGCCAAAGAGCGCGAGGAGGGGGAGGAGCTTCGGAGCGGTCACCTGCTTCGCCACGTCCCAGGCCTGCGTGCGCAGCATGACCACGACGCCGCAGAGCCCGAGCATGGCGAGGTTGTGGGGCGCGAAGATCTCACCGGCGGCGAGCTGCCCGTGCGCGAGCCCGCCGCCGAGGCCGGCCATGGCGCGCAGGGTGCGCCCGGTGGAGGCCAGGTCCGGCGCGCGGAACGGCACCCAGGAGAGCAGCACCACGACGAAGGTGACGAGCGCGCGGAGCGGCCCGGGCAGCGCGCGCCAGAAGGCGCCGCGGTGCCAGCGCTCGGCGGCGAGGAGCAGCCCGTGGTAGCCGCCCCAGAGGACGAAGCGCCACTGCGCGCCGTGCCAGAGCCCGCCGAGGAGCATGACCAGCGCGAGGTTCCAGGTGGCGCGGCGCGAGCCGGCGCGGTTGCCGCCGAGGGGGAAGTAGAGGTAGTCGCGCAGGAAGCTGGAGAGCGAGATGTGCCAGCGCTGCCAGAACTCGGTGATGCTCTGCGAGCGGTAGGGCGAGTTGAAGTTGCGCGGGATCTCGAAGCCGAGCATGCGGCCGAGGCCCACCGCGATGTCCGAGTAGCCGGAGAAGTCGAAGTAGATCTGGAAGGCGTAGGCGAGGACGCCGGCCCAGGCGACCAGCGCGCCCGGCCCGTCGACGGAGAAGCCGGCGTCGGCCAGGCGCCCCATCGGGTTGGCGAGGAGGATCTTCTTGGCGAGGCCGAGGATGAAGAGCGCCACGCCGGAGCTGAACTGCGCGAGCCCGTACTGCCGGGTGACGAACTGATCGGCGATGGTGTTGTAGCGGACGATCGGCCCCGCGATCAGGTGCGGGAAGAGCGCCACGAAGCAGGTGAAGTCCCAGAACCGCTTCGCCGGCGGCGCGGTGCCCCAGTAGACGTCGACGGTGTAGCTGATGGTCTGGAAGGTGTAGAAGGAGATGCCGATGGGGAGCGTGATCTCGAGGACGCGGAAGCCCTCGGCGCCGAAGAGGTGGAGCAGCGCGTTCACGTTCTCCTGCGCGAACATCGCGTACTTGAAGACGCCGAGCAGGAGGAGGTTGTTGGTGATCGCCGCGGCGAGCATCCCCTTGCGCCGCCGCGGTGAGGCGCCCGGCGCGGAGATGACCCGCGCCGCGATGTAGTCGACCACCGTCGAGTACATCATCAGCAGCACGAACCAGGGCTTGTGCCAGCCGTA
The DNA here is from genome assembly GCA_022710245.1 of Myxococcota bacterium. The sequence goes on along the minus strand of JAKLHH010000485.1, from coordinate 3,332 downwards.
GAAGACGTACGCCGCGAGGGTGAGGAAGCCGTTCCGCGCGCGGAAGGGGAGCGCGTAGTAGAGCAGCAGCACCAGCGGCAGGAAGTAGAAGATGAAGATGTGTGAGGTGAAGACCATCGGCCGGCGGGTGGTGACTATAGCCTAACGCCCGAGGAAGAACATCCTGGCGAACGCCGCGCCCGCGTCGGGCAGGCTGCAGGCGAAGAGCACCCAGCCGAAGCAGACGAACTGCAGCGTGAGGAGCCACCAGAGGAGGCCCTTCGCGCTCAGGCGCTGCGCCGCCTCGCCGGTCGGCGCGCGCAGCGAGACCGGGAGCCCCGTGTAGAGGAAGATGCCGAGCCCGTGGTAGAGGCCCCAGACGAGGTAGTTGCCGGTCGCTCCGTGCCAGAGGCCGCAGAGCCCGAAGGTCACCACGTTGGCGGCGAGCACGATCAGGCGCGGCCGCTTGCGCAGGCCCGCCTTCATCAGCCGCTTGGAGACCGGCATGTAGACGTAGGCCTGCAGCGCGCGGGTCAGCGTGATGTGCCAGCTCCGCCAGAAGGTCTGCAGGTCGAGCTTGAGGTAGGGCGCGTTGAAGTTCTCCGGCACCGGCACCCCGAGCGCCGCGCCGAGGCCCACCGCGAGGTCGCTGACCCCGCTGAAGTCGAGGTAGATGAGCGCCGCGTAGGCGTACATCGCCAGCCAGAGCTCGCCGGCGCCGTGCGCGCCAGGGGCGGCGAGGATGGGCAGGCACCAGCGCGCGAGGTACGGCCCGGCCACCGCCGCCTTCGCCGCGCCCCAGGCGAGCCGCCGCAGCGCGACCCGCCACTGGCGCGCCCGCAGGCCAGGGAGCGCCTCGAAGGCGGGGGCGAGCTCCTCGTAGCGGTGCATCGGCCCGCTGGCGAAGGTGGGCGGGAAGTAGACGAGCGCGAGGAGCGTGCTCCCCCGCACGGCCAGCGTCGGCGCGGCGCCCGCGTCGAGGACCACGTGGGCGAGCTTGAGCACCACGTAGGAGGCGCCGAGCACCGCGAGGTCCGGCAGCGCGAGCCCGAGGCGCTGCCCGGCTCCGAGGAGGAGACCGCGCGGCGCGGCGAACTTGAAGACCGCCCAGAGCGCGAGCAGCGCGAGCACCGTCGCGTTGGCGATGGCGCGGCCGCGAGCCGGCGCGCGGCGCACCGCCGCGAGCCCCAGCCAGGCCACCGCGGTGAGCAGGGCCGGCAGCGCGAGCGCCTCCGCCAGGCCCGCGAGCCTCGCCTGCGGCTGCGCCTCCTGCGTCAGCCACGCCCACGCGGTGAGCGCGACGAGCGCCAGGTAGAGGAGGAGCTGGAGCGCGCGCTGCCGCACGAACGAGAGCGCCACCGCCGGCAGGTAGAGCCAGAGGTGGTGCGCGCCGAGCAGGCGCGGCGCCTCCTCGCGGAGCGGGCGGGGCAGCCCGGCGAGCCAGCTCATGAGCGCCTCGGGGGGAGAGTCATCGTCAGAAGCGCGCGTAGATGGACACGGGCGTCGTCGCGTGGAGCACCGCGAGCGCGGCGAGCGCGGCGAGGAGCAGCAGCTCGAGGAGGAGGTGGCGGTGGGCCAGCCCCCGCAGCCACTCGCGCAGGCGGTCGGGCACTCTCAGCCTCGCTGGAAGCGCGCGACGGTCTTCGCCGCCAGCGCGACGCTGTCGAAGTTCGCCGCCGTCATCTCCGGGTTCGGGATGGTGACGCCGAGCTCCTCCTCGATGAAGGTGGAGAGCTCGACCAGCGCGAAGCTGTCGATCAGCCCGCTCGAGATGAGCGGCTGCTCCACCGACTTGATCGCGCCCGGATCGGGGGCGAGGTGGTCGCGGATGAAGGCGAGCAGCTTGGTCTGCAGATCCATCGTCGTCTCCTGGTCTCCGGACTAGTCCTCGAGCGCCGAGAGGTCGCCGACCGGGAGCCCGAGGTGCTCGAGGCGGGCGACGCGCCGCATGATCTTGCCGCTGCGGGTGCGCGGCAGCTTCTCGACGATGCGCACGTCGCGAGGCACCGCGTAGGGCCCCACGTTGCGGAGGACCAGCGTCTTCAGGTCCCGCGTGAGCGCCCGCTCCTCGGCCCCGGCGCCGGCGCGCAGCACCACCTTCACCGCGACCCGCTCGCCGCCCGCCTCGTCGGGGACGCTGTAGGCCGCCGCCTCGACCACGGCCGGGTGGCGCAGGAGCGCGCTCTCCACCTCGAAGGGCCCCACCAGGTGGCCCGAGGTGTTGATCACGTCATCGTCGCGCGAGACGAACCAGAAGTAGCCGTCCTCGTCCACGCGCGCGCGATCGCCGGTCAGGTACCAGCCGCCCTTGAGCTCGCCCTGCTCGCCTCCTTCGGAGGCTCCGCGATGAAGGGCGAGTGCGAACTTCTCCGCGTAGGTCTCCGGCCGTCCCCAGTAGGCGCGGAACATGGAGGGCCAGGGCGGCCGCAGCGCGAGGAGGCCCTCGGCGCCAGGCCCGAGCGGGGCGAGGTCGTGGGGCGAGAGCACCGCCGCGGTGACCCCGGCGAAGGGGCGCCCCATGCTCCCCGGCCGCACCTCGAGGAAGGGGTAGTTGGCGATCTGGATGCAGCCGGTCTCGGTCTGCCACCAGGTGTCGTGGATGGTCAGCCCGAGCACCCCGCGCGCCCACTCGATCACCGCCGGGTTGAGCGGCTCGCCGACGCTGCAGACGTGGCGCAGCGAGGAGAGGTCGTGCCGCTCGGCGGCCGCCGAGCCCTCGCGCATCAGCATGCGGAGCGCCGTCGGCGAGGTGTACCAGACGGTGACGCGCTCCGCCTCGATCACCCCGTACCAGGCGTCGGCGCTGAAGCCGCCCGCGTAGGCCACCTGGGTGACGCCGTTCGCGAGCGGCGCGAAGATGCCGTAGGAGGTCCCCGTCACCCACCCCGGGTCGGCGGTGCACCAGTAGACGTCGTCTGGCCGGAGGTCGAGGACCACGCGGCCGGTGAGGGCGTGGCCGACCAGCGCCTCGTGGACGTGCAGCACGCCCTTCGGCTTGCCCGTCGTGCCGCTCGTGTAGTGGAGGAGCATCGGCGCGTCGGCCGCGACCGCCGTCGGCGCGCGGTCCTCGTCGCCGGCCTCGAGGAGCTCGGCGAGAGGACGCTCGGACGCGTCCAGCGTGGCGGACTCCTCGTCCTCGAGCATCAGCACGTGCCTGAGCTCGGGGAGCGCGGCGCGCACCGCGCGGAGCTTGTGGGCGTGCCGGGGGCTGGTGACCAGCACGCGCGCGCCGCTGTCCTGCAGGCGATCCTGGACCGCCTCGGCGCCGAAGCCGGAGAAGAGCGGGCCGACCACCGCGCCGGCGCGAATGGCGCCGAGGAAGCACTGATAGAGCTCGGCGACGGGCTCCAGCA
>JAKLHH010000484.1 GCA_022710245.1 Myxococcota bacterium | reverse complement strand
CTTCATGGGGACGACCTCCAGTGTGTTTTGACCCCCAAGTCGAAATTCGAGGCGTCCCCAACTTCTTTCGTCAAGCATTCTTCTCTTCTACCACTGACTCCCGCGGCGCCCCACGCCCCGCCTCATTGACGGCTCGAGTCTTGTTGTTCGATCGGGGCTCGCGTTCGGTAATCTAGTCGTCGTCGACGACCGAGCCGGTCAGACGGCGTCAGCGTCGTCGACGACGACCGCGTCGGTCAGACGGCGTCAGCGTCGTCGACGACCGGAGCGCCGAGCGCGGTGAGCTCGAGGAGCGCGGCCAGCAAGAGCGGCAGGGGCGTGTCCAGCGCGAACCAGCCCTGCGCGCCGCTGAGCAGCGCGCGCTGCGCCAGCCCGTCGTCGCCGAAGGGGAGGATCGCCAGCAGCGGGGTGTCCCCCGCGAGCGCGGCGCGGGCCACCGCGATCACCGGGCGCTCATCACCCCAGTTCACCATCACGATCGCGAGGTCGCAGGTGCGAGGCTGCGAGGTGAGCTCATAGAGCAGGCCGCTGTCGGTCAGCACATCCTCCAGCAGGAGCCTGAGCGGCTCGATCATCTCGCCGACCAGGGCCAGGTGGAGGACGCGAGCCTTGAGTGAAAGGGTCACTCAGGAAAGTGCCAGCAAGCGACATGCCGATCAGAGGAGCGAGATGTGTTGGTGCGCCGGGTGCAGCTGGACCGGGCAGGTCCCAACGCGGGGGTGGACCCGAGGCGAGTCTCCACTCAGACTCTCCACTGCCGTCGCTCGGGCCACTCCCCTCTCCTGGAGGCATCGTGAGCGAGCCTGGAAGGAAGACGACCGGGGCGCCAGGCGGGGGGCCGCGGCCCGGCGCCGGCGTGCTGGAGCTCAGCGGCCTCGCCGGCCTCACCGAGGAGCAGGCCCGCGCCCGCCTGCAGGCGGAGGGGCCGAACGAGCTGCCCGCGCAGAAGCAGCGGAGCCTGCTCGCCATCGGCCTCGAGGTCGCGCGCGAGCCCATGTTCCTCATGCTCGTCGCGGCGGGAGGCCTCTACCTCCTGATGGGCTCGCTCGGCGACGCCCTGATGCTGCTCGGCTTCGTCTTCGTGGTGATGGCCATCACCATCATCCAGGAGCGGCGCACGGAGCGCGCGCTGGAGGCGCTCCGCGATCTGTCGAGCCCCCGGGCGCTGGTCATCCGCGATGGCGTGCACCGCCGGATCGCGGGGCGGGAGGTGGTGCGCGGGGACCTCGTCGTCCTGGCCGAGGGCGACCGCGCGCCCGCGGACGGCCTGCTGCGCCGAGGTATCAACCTCTCGGCCGACGAGTCGCTGCTGACCGGGGAGGCGGTCCCGGTCAGGAAGACGCCGTCGGCCGAGGCCGGAGCGCTGGACCGGCCCGGGGGCGACGATCTGCCCTCGGTGTTCTCCGGGACCCTGATCACCGCCGGACAGGGCGTCGCCGAGATCGTGGCCACGGGCCCGCGCTCGGAGCTCGGCAAGATCGGCAAGGCGCTGGAGGAGGTCGAGCCGGAGCGGACCCTGCTGCAGCGAGAGACGCGACGCCTGGTCCGCATCTTCGCCGTCGCGGGGCTCGCGGCGTGCGTGGTCGTGGTGGTGGCCTTTGCGCTCACGCGCGGAGGCGGCGCCGAGGTCTGGAAGCAGGGCCTCCTCGCCGGCATCGCGATGGCGATGGCCACGCTCCCCGAGGAGTTTCCCGTCGTGCTGACGATCTTCCTGGCGCTCGGCGCCTGGCGGATCTCTCGCAGCAACGTGCTCACGCGGCGGATGCCGGCGATCGAGACGCTGGGGGCGGCGACGGTCCTCTGCGTCGACAAGACGGGCACGCTGACGCAGAACCGGATGACCCTGCGCCAGCTCGCCGTGGCAGGCAGCGCCGTCGACCTCGCGACGCTCCGCGGCCCGCTCCCCGAGGCGCTGCACGCGCTCCTCGAGAACGCGATCCTGGCCAGCCGGCGCGATCCCTTCGACCCGATGGAGCGAGCGCTGCTCCTGGCGGGAGACCAGCTGATCAAGGACACCGAGCACCTGCACGCCGGCTGGTCGCTGGAGCGAGAGTATCCGCTGTCCCCTGGCCTGCTGGCGGTGAGCCAGGCCTGGCGCACGGGCGACGGCGACGGCGACGCGCTGGTGGTGGCGACCAAGGGCGCGCCCGAGGCCATCGCCGAGCTCTGCCACCTGACGCCGGCCGGGCGCGAGGTGCTGACGCGAGAGGTGGCGACCCTGGCGTCCCGGGGCCTTCGCGTGCTCGGCGTGGCGCGCGGGCACGTCAGCCGCGCCAGCCTCCCCGAGGAGCACCACGCGCTCTCCCTCGAGCTCGTCGGCCTGCTCGGGTTCGAGGACCCGCTGCGGCCCACCGTCCCGGCCGCGGTCGCCGAGTGTCAGGCCGCCGGGGTCCGCGTGGTGATGATCACGGGAGACTATCCCGCGACCGCCCAGAGCATCGCGCGTCAGGCAGGGCTCGCGGGCTGCGAGACGGTGATCTCGGGGCCCGAGCTCGACCGGATGTCAGACGAGGAGCTGGCCCGGCGGATCCGGGACGTGCAGGTCTTCGCGCGCGTGGTCCCCGAGCAGAAGCTGCGGCTCGTCACCGCGCTGAAGGCGAACCAGGAGGTCGTCGCCATGACGGGCGACGGGGTCAACGACGCCCCCGCGCTGAAGGCCGCGCACATCGGCATCGCGATGGGGGGGCGCGGCACGGACGTGGCCCGCGAGTCCGCGGCGCTCGTGCTCCTGGACGACGACTTCTCCTCCATCGTCGCCGCCATCCGCCTCGGCCGTCGCATCTTCGACAACATCAAGAAGGCGATCGTCTTCATCCTCGCGGTGCACCTGCCCATCGCGGGCCTGTCGATGCTCCCGGTCTTCTTCGCCGGCTGGCCGCTGCTCCTGCTGCCGGTCCACATCGTCTTCCTGGAGCTGATCATCGACCCCTCGTGCTCGCTGATCTTCGAGGCCGAGGGGGCCGAGGCCGACGTGATGCGGCGGCCCCCGAGGAGCTCCGACGAGCGGCTCTTCTCGAGGCGGACCATCCTCGTCGCGGTGCTGCAGGGGCTCAGCGTCCTCGCGGTCTGCGTCGGCGTCTTCCTGATCGCTCGCCGCGACCACTCGCCCGAGGCCGCCCGCGCCCTGACGTTCGCGGCCCTGGTCGTGGCGTTCCTCGCCGTCATCCTCGTCAACCGGTCGTGGACCCGGACCGCCGTGGCGATGCTGCGCGTCCCGAACGCCGCCCTCGGCTGGGTGGTGCTCGGCGCCAGCGTCCTCCTGGCCGTCGTCCTCGTGGTGCCGTTCGCGCAGCGGCTCTTTCACTTCGCCCCCCTGCACGTCACCGACCTCCTCCTCAGCCTCGGCGCCGGCGCCGTCTGCGTCACCTGGTTCGAGGTCGTCAAGCTGATCAGGGCTCGCGTCCGCCCGGCTCGCCAGATGCGCCTCACGATCGCCGCGCCTGCGCTGTCCAGTCCACCACCGAGGAGGAGAGCATGAGAGAGCAGCGAGGGTCCCTGCGCTGGGAGCTCGAGGGGAGCGGCCCCGAGGCCTACGAGCGCTACCTGGTCCCGGCGTTCCTCGGGCGCTGGGCCGATCAGCTCCTCGATCACGTGCCGCCGCGGCCCGGCGATCGCGTCCTCGACGCGGGCTGCGGCACCGGCGTCGTCGCGCGCCGCGCCCACGCCCGCGTCGGGCCGGCGGGCCACGTGGTCGGCGTCGACTGCAACCCGGCCATGCTCGAGGCAGCACGGGCGGCGGCGGCCGGCCTGGCGCCCGCGATCGACTGGCGCGTCGGTGACCTCGAGGCGCTCCCCTTCCCGGATGGCGCCTTCGACCTCGTCGCCTGCCAGCAGACGCTGCAGTTCGCCGCGGACCGCGACCGGGCCCTGCGCGAGCTGCGGCGCGTGCTGGCGCCCGAGGGCCGCGTCGCGATCAACGTCTGCCGCCCGATCGCCTTCTCCCCGGCCTACCTGCCGCTGGTCGAGGCGCTGCGGCGAGGAGCGGGGCCGGCGGCGGCGGCGGTGCTGGGCTCACCCTTCCCCGCCTGGGACCTGCACGAGCTGCGCGAGGCGCTCGCCGCCGCGGGGCTGCGTGAGCCAGCGCTGCGGATCGACGTCGCGGTGGTGCGGTTCCCGTCGGCGGTCGAGTTCCTCCGGCGCCAGGCGGCGGCCTCTCCGCTGGCCGGGATGCTCGCCGCGCTGACGCCGCAGCAGGAGGCCGAGCTGATCGCGGAGTGGGAGGAGGCGCTCCGTCCTCGCACCGACGACCAGGGGGTGGTCTTCTGCATCGAGAGCTGCCTCGCGAGCGGGTGCGCGTGAGCGTCCTCTGCGCCGGGATTCGTTGAACGGGTACGACCTCGTTGACGATGACGCCGACGCGCTTGAGGTCTGTCAGGCTTGTGCAGGTGCTCCTCGGAACGGTACGCTGGGAGCCACTGGAGAGCCGCGATGCGTCCCCTCACCGCCCTGGCGTGCAGTGTGGTCATCTCGGTGGCAGGAGCCGGTTGCATGCGTCTCGGCTTCGGGCGCGCCGGCGACGCCTCGCAGGACCAGAGCATCCACCAGGACGCCCGGCGCGACGGTCAGCGGGAGGGCGGCCCCGGCGATCTCCGGCGTGACGGCCACCCTGATGGCACCCGCGAGGGCAGCCCCGGCGATGTCCGGCGCGATGGCCCGGCGCCGCCTGCAGGCACCCTCGACAAGACCTTCGCCAGCGGCGGCTTCGTCATCCTCCCGGTGAGCGGCACCACCAGTGACCTCGCGCTGGCGCTGGCCCTCGATAGCCAGGGGCGCCTCGTGGTGGGGGGGCAGGTCAACATGGGGATCAGCAACGACCTCTACCTCGCGCGGTACTCATCCGCCGGCGTCCTGGACAGCGGCTTCGGCATCGTCAAGCTCGACCTCAATGGAGGAAGCGACACCCTCTCGGCGCTGCTGATCGACGGCGCGGGCCGCATCGTCGCTGGCGGAAGCGCCGCGATCGCAGGCGACGCGGCGCTGGCGCTGGTGCGTGTGCTCCCCGCCGGGACGCTGGACCCGAGCTTCGCCAGCGGGGGCAAGCTGGTCCTGCAGTCGAGCACCGGCAAGGACGTCATCCATGGGCTGGTGCAGGACAGCCAGGGGCGCATCGTCTTCGCCGCCAGCGCCAACGACGAGGGCACGTTCCAGAGCGGTCGGGTGACCACGAGCGGCGTCCTGGACCCGTCGTATGGCAGCGCGTCCGGGGGGAAGGCCTTCGCGACTGACAAGGCGAGCGGGTGGGCCGTCGCGCTGGCCTCGGGCGACCGGCCGGTGCTGATCGGGCGCGTCTGGAGCGGCAGCGTCCTGCAGAACGACGTGGGCGTCGCGCGCTTCACGACCAGCGGCCAGCTGGACGCGACCTTCGGCACGAACGGCGAGGTGCGGGTGGACCTCGGCAACAGCGACGATCACGGCTGGGACGTCGCCGTCGACAAGAGCGCGCGCCTGCTGATCACGGGGCGGACGAAGGGCGCCGGGACGGGGCAGATCTTCGTCCTCCGCCTGCTGCCGGACGGGAAGCCGGACACGAGCTTCGGCACCCAGGGGGTCGTGCGGGTGACGGCCGGCACCGACGACACGGGCTACCGCGTCCTCCTCGACGGGCAGGACCGGATCGTCGTGCTCGGCGAGGCGCTGACCCCCAAGGGCGTTGACCTGGCGGTGGTGCGCCTGCTGCCGGGCTGCCAGCCCGACAGCTCGTTCGGTCCAGCGGGCCTCGCCCTGATCGATCTCGACGGCCGCGATGACCACCCGCGCGGCCTCGCCCTCGACGGGCAGGGCAGGCTGGTGATCTGCGGCTGGATCGGCGACAGCGCGCTGATGGACTCCTTCCTCGCCCGCGTGCTGCCCTGAGGCTCTGCTCGGTCGCCCCGCCAGCCTCCCTCCCACGCCAGCGCGACCTCAGCGAGGGCCCGGCGAGCGCCCTCGCGCGAGCTCGGCCGGCGGGGGCGCCGGGGTCTCCGTCGACGGGGTCCTGCCCCGGCGGTGGATGGTGGAGGGGTCGATGCCGAGGACCTCGGCGGCCCGGGTCTTGTTGCCGGCGCACCGCTCGATGACCCAGGTGATGTACTCGCTCTCCAGCTCGCGCAGGGTCGTCAGCTGCTCCTTGGCGCGGTCCAGGGGCGAGGGCGGGCTGACGAGCTGCGGGATCAGGACGGGCAGGTCGGCCGCCTCGACGACCTCCTTCGGG
>JAKLHH010000483.1 GCA_022710245.1 Myxococcota bacterium | reverse complement strand
AAGAAGCCGCAGCCGAAGGCCCGCGCGCCGAAGCGCCCGGCCAGTGTGCCGGCGGACGCCTGGTTTCACGGCGGGTGGGGCGAGTGGATCCAGAGCGGACGCGACGACGAGGGACGCCCCCACGGCCCCTCCCGGGGCTGGAAGGCGGACGGCAGCTTCTTCTCCGACTTCACCTTCGAGCACGGTGCCGTCGAGGGCGCCTGCACCAACTACTACCGGAGCGGCGAGATCGCCTCGGTGGGCCAGTGGAAGCACGACGTCTGCCTCGACGGCTTCTTCTATCGCTCGGAGACTGACTCCACCGGCTTCCCGCCTGACGCGGCGGCGAACGTCTGGGAGGCGCGCTTCTACTCGACCGACGGCAAGATCACCTACACCTGTCGCTACTTCACGCGCGACGGCGTCGAGGTCACCTCGGCCGGACAGCCGCTCCCGCCTCGACCGGACGCGGTGCCGGCGAACGCGCGCTTCTTCACCGACCTGGACCTGTGGGTGCTCGGCGACATCCGGCGCGGCGACAACGTGCAGGTGGGCAGCTGGCGCTGGTGGTCACGCGACGGTCGCCTCCGCCGCGAGGAGGAGCGCAGCGAGAGCGGGGCGGCGCTGCAGATCGTCTGCTACGGCGAGGACGGCAAGCTGGAGTCGCGCGAGGAGCGTGACGAGGAGGACCAGCGGCTGCTCCACGAGGCCTACCACCCGGGCGGCGCCCTCGAGCGGCGGCGCCGGTGGAACAGCGCGGGAGAGCTCCTCTCGTCGACGAGCTACGATGAGCAGGGCGCCCTCGAGGAGGAGGAGGAGCGCGTGCTCGAGGGGAAGCGGCTGGTCTCGCTGACCCGACGTGGCCCGCGCGGGGTGCTGCGGCAGCAGGCGGTGCGGGAGGGGGGCGCGCTCCGTCACACGTTCTTCCACGAGGGCGGCCAGGTCTCCGCCAGCGGTCTCAGCAAGCAGGATCGCGCCGTCGGCGTCTGGCGCTTCTGCGACGAGGACGGCGCGGTGGAGGAGCACGACGTCACCGCGCTGCGCTTCGAGGACCTCGACCCCGAGGAGATCCACCTGCTCCGGGACGAGGCGGCGCTGGCCGCCTTCCTGCGCGACGCCAAGCGGCCGTCGGAGCTGCAGGGCGTGGAGCGCGTGCCATGGAAGAAGGTCGAGGGCTGCTGGAGCGAGGACGTGAAGCGCTTCCCCGAGCTTCTCCTCGCCATGACCGCCGCCGATCGCGGTGTGCAGCGCCTCGCCCTCGGCACCATCTTCGATGAGTGCTACCACCAGGGGACGCCGTACGCCGCCACCGCGAAGGTGATCCCCTTCCTGATCCGACTCCTCGAGCACCCGGCCACCGACAAGGCTGAGATCCTCGAGGACCTCAACCTCTTCGGCTGCGCCTGCGCGCCTCACCGCGAGGCGGCCCTGGAACCGCCCGACGAGGACGAGGACGACGACGACGACGGCGAGGACGGCGACTGGCGCGCGGTGGTCCTCGGCGTGCTGGAGGCGCTGGCGGCGGGCTGGCCCACCGTGCGCGGCCTCTTCTCCAGCGAGGACGCGGACGTGCGTCGGCGCGCGGTGCAGCTCGCCTCCTTCGCGGAGGGACAGGAGGCCGTCGTGGAGGCGCTCCTCGGCGTGGCGCAGCGCGACCTCGACGCTTCTGTCCGCGCCAGCGCGGTCCACGCGCTGCTCACGCTGGACGACGAGCTCGCTCGCCGGCACGTCGCCTTCCTCGACGATCCCGTCCCGCTGCTCCGCGTGACCGCCGCCTTCTCCATCGCGGTCACGCTGGGCCCCGCGAGCCCGCCGCGGGTGGTCGAGGTGCTCGCCGAGGCGCTCGCGAGCCGGGACGAGGCGCTCGCCGAGGCGTTCCACCGGCTGCCCTTCGCGGACGAGCACCTCGTGGCTCACCTCGCGCTGGCGCTCGGCTCCGTGCGCAGCGCGGCCGCTCGCGCGCTCGCACCCGAGCTCTGCGCCCGGCTCGACGAGCTCGACGCCCTCAGCGCGCTCGCCTGCGGCCAGGGGCTCCTCGCGCTCGCGCTCGGCCAGGGTGAGCGCCCGTTCGCGCCGACCTTCCTCGAGGTGCTCGAGGCGCTGGCGGGGAGCGAGCGCTTCTACGCGTTCAACGTGAACGCCCACGAGGTCCTCGACTGCTGGAATCTGCCGAACGAGCCGGAGGAGCTGCTGGCGCTGGTCCGCGAGCTCCGCGCCGCGCCCGACCCCGAGGCGCTGATGCACGAGAAGCTCCACGCGGAGCCCGAGGATGAGGAGACCGCCCTCGCCGCCGCGATGGCGCAGTGCCTCCCGCGCTGCAAGGACGGCCGGCAGGTCGTGGGGGCGCTGCTCGACTGAGCGCCGGCTGACTGACCGCTCGCTAGCTGCCTAGCACTTGCTGCAGGTCGTGGGCGCTGCTCGACTGAGCGCCGGCTGACTGACCGCTCGCCAGCTGCCTAGCACTTGCTGCAGGTCGCGGCCGGGCTGGTCGTGCAGCCGTCGACCAGATAGCAGCCGGTCGGGCAGAGGTAGCCCGTGAAGCAGCCCCCGCCGCTGCAGCTGAGCGTGCAGGCGCAGGCCGACGCGCAGCTCACCATGCCGGCGCAGGAGCCGAGCCCCGAGCAGTCGATGGTGCAGGGCCCGCCGCTGCAGGTCAGCGTGCCCTTGCAGGAGCCCCCGCTGCAGCCGATCTTGCAGCTGCCGCTGCAGCTCACCTTGTTCAGGCAGGAGGCGCCGGAGCAGGTCACCTGACAGGGCACCGCGCCGCACTTGATCTCGCCAGCGCAGGCGCCGTTCGCGCAGTCGATGGTGCAGGACTTCGCCGCGCCGCAGTCGATCGCCGCGGGGCAGACGCCCGCCCCGGAGCAGCTCACCTGGCAGGCGAGCCCCGGCGGGCAGACGCAGCTCGCCCCGCTGCTGCAGTCCAGCTTGCAGATCCCGCCCGCGCAGCCGCCGACGCAGCTCGCCGGACAGGGCGGCGCGTCCACGACCGACGGCTTGTCGACCACCGGTGGCTTGTCGGGGACGCTCTTGTCGAGCGCCGGTGGCTTGTCGGGGACGCTCTTGTCGAACGGCTTGTCGGGGACGCTCTTGTCGGGCGGCGGCTGATCGGGCGCCTTGTCGACGAGCGCCTTGTCGACGAGCGCCTTGTCGACGAGCGCCTTGTCCACGAGCGCTTTGTCCACGATCTTCTTGTCGACGAGCGCTTTGTCCACGAGCGCCTTGTCCACGAGCGCTTTGTCCACGATCTTCTTGTCGACGAGCGCCTTGTCCGCGGCCTTGTCGGGCAACGCCTTCTCGCCGGGCTGGTCCTTGCCGAGGTCTAGCGGGCGATCGAGGGGGCCCGTGTCACGGGGCGCGTCCAGCGTGCCGTCCCAGGGCGGCAGGCCCGCGTCCCCGAGGACCACGGTGTAGGCGCCGGCGAGGCTGCCCGAGCGCCCGAGCCCGTCCACCACCGTGAGCTCGTAGGTCCCCGGCGTCAGCCCCGCGGGCACCACCGCCTCGAGGAGGCCAGTGCCGCGGCAGGCCACCTCCTCCAGGGAGCTCGCGCCCAGCCGCGCGCCGAACCCGAACACCGGCCCCGTGAACCGATCGCCGAGGATCCGCACTCGCACCCGGCTCGCGTTGCTCCCCTGGCGGGGCTCGATCGCGCGCGGCCTGGGCGCGTCGGAGGGGCCGCCGCATCCAGCGAGCAACCCGGCGATGAGCACCATGGCGACGGGGCGAGGCATCGAGGCGATTGTACCAGGCAACGCCGGGCCGTGCGCGCTCAGGGCAGGCACTTGGTCCCGTCGCAGCCCTTGGCGCACTCGCAGCCGGCGGTGCCGTCGCAGTTCCAGTAGCCGCTGGTGCAGCTCTCGCACTGGTTGAGGTAGCACCACCTCGTCTGATCGCCGCCGCAGACGGGGGGCGGATCGGAGTAGTCGCAGGCCGCGGCCCCGCGGCACTTGTTCCCCTCGCAGGCGGTGCTGCACTCGCAGGAGTCGGTGAGGTTGCAGTTGAGCTTGCCCGCGGGGCAGGGCTTGCACGTGCCGAAGTCGCACCACTGGCCGTGGTCGCCGCCACCACACGCGCGCGTGATGTCCGTCGAGCTGCACGGCCCGGAGGGCTCGCTGGAGGCGTCCTGCGCCCCCTTCTGGTCGACGCCGAGGAGGTCGATCAGGTGCCAGCCCCGGTCCGTGCCGGCCTCGGGGCGCTGGGGATCGTCGCTGCAGGCAGAGAGCCCGAGGACCACGAGCAGAAGGCTCTGTCTCATGGGCGAATGATCGATCGGCCGGACGACAGGGTCAACGCCGAGCGGCTCGGCCCGGGGGTCAAAAACTCGCGCACGCCTGCGGGCGCTGGTACTGGTGAGGAGGAACCAGGAGAGAGAGACATGTCACAGACCTCGATCAATGCCCCCGCCACGTCCGGCGAGAGGCGCCGGCATCAGCGCGCGCCGGTGCAGCTCCTCGTCGACTACGAGGACGCGGGCCGGCTCCTCACGGGGACCGCGCGCGAGGTGAGCGAGGGCGGGCTCCGCCTCGAGCTCGCCGGCCCCACCCCGGTCGACGCCCCCGTACGCGTCACCCTGCCCCTCCGCGGGCGCAGCGGCCAGGTGGATCGCTGCGAGCTCACCGGCCGCATCGTGCGGCGCGAGGGCGGCGAGATCGGCGTCGCCTTCGACCGGCTCCTCCCGCGCCACATGCTGCAGCTCCGCGACTACGTCTGGCGCTCCGCGCTCGCGAGCAGGCCGACCTGAGCTCGCTCACCTCTGTGTCCGCGCGGAACGTCCCCCCTGCCCCGGACGTACCAGGGGTATGAGGCGTCTGCTCCCGCTCTCCCTCGCGCTCGCCGCTGTCCTCCCCGCCCCTGCCATCGCCCGCGCCGCCCCGCCCGAGGACGGCCTCGCGCCCCTCTACCGCCGCATCGCCCGCGACCTGGCCCGGGGGGCGCCGATCGTGGCCACTGTCCACGTGGCGCTCTGCGACAACGCGGTGATCTGGTGCGGGCTCGGGCCGCACGGGAACGGCGACGCCCCGGCGCGGAACCTCTACTGGGGCGGCGCCGCAGGGCTGCGCGCGTACTTCGACCACGCTCGCGGCTGGCGCCGCGTGCACGTCGACGCCGGTGACGGCAAGGTGATCCTCGAGCGCGTGGTCTACCGCCGCCGCGTGGCGAGCCCCTCGGCGCGCTGGCGCACGCTCGGCGTCCGTGGCGCCTTCGACCTCTACCTCGTCGGCATCGCCTGGAAGGGACAGCTGATCGCCCGGGCGAACGAGGGCTTCCTCGCGCAGGTCTCCGGCGAGCGCGGAGAGGAGCTGCCCCTGCGCGATGGCACCCGCCTGGCGATCGGAGGCCGCGGCCACGTGGTGGGCTTCGCCGGCCACAACCACCTGCTCGACGTGGAGCCCGACTACCCGCCGCTCACGCGCAAGGCCCCGCTCGGCTACTTCGCGCTGAGCTGCCTCAACGCGCGCTACCTGGGCCCGCGGTTCTGCGCCAGCAGCGCGCGCGCTCTCCTCCTCAGCCGCAGCCTGATGTACCCGGGCGGGTTCACCATCGACGGGCTGCTGCAGGCGCTGGCGCGGGCGGCGCCCCAGCGCGAGGTCTTCGAGGGCGGCGCCGACCTCTACGCGAAGTTCCAGCAGCGGCCCGAGAAGGTGATCCG
Source organism: Myxococcota bacterium (assembly GCA_022710245.1). The sequence continues at coordinate 569 of JAKLHH010000483.1, read as the reverse complement.
TTTTGCCTTCATCAGCGACGGTGAGCCGCGCTTCGCCCGCGCCTTCCCGGTGTGCGCAGCGGCGAAGCAGCCGGCCTCCGCGGGAGCGGGCCCCGCGTCGCGGGACGCAGCGAAGGACGCGGCGGGGAAGCAGCGAGCGGGAAAGCAGGCCGCGGGAAAGCAGGCCGCGGGAAAGCAGGCCGCGGGAAAGCAGGCCGCGGGAAAGCAGGCCGCGGGAAAGCAGGGAGCGGGAAAGCAGGGAGCGGGGGCGAGGAGCGGCGACTGAGCCGTCAGGTCAGCGCGCGAGACCGAGCGCCGTGCGGATGGTCTGCGCGTCCGGCGTCGTGGTCAGAGCGCGGAACTTGTCGAGGTCGAGGCAGACGCCGCCCGGGCACGGCGTGCCGGCCCAGGCGGCAGCCAGCCGCGGCATCTGCAGGCTGTTCACGTTGGCGTGGAAGCCGTTCTCGCGCACCGTCTCCGAGAGCGTGACCTTCTGCGGCAACGCGCGGTAGCTGAGCTGCACCAGCGACTCGAGCTCCTTGCCCGGGGTCACCTCGGCGAGCTTGGTGTAGAGCGGGCTCTTCAGCCCC
>JAKLHH010000482.1 GCA_022710245.1 Myxococcota bacterium | reverse complement strand
CGATCACGCCCAGCTCGGGGTAGTGGGCGATCTCGACCGCAGCGCCGGCCGTGCCCGGGGCCGCGACGATGGTGGCGAGCAGCAGGAGGTGACGCATCGGCAGCCCTCGGTCCACTGTGGTGGGGTGGGCGTGATTCTCGCCTGCGCGAGGCGACCGAGCAATCGCGCCCCTTCTACAGGGGACGAGGAAGCACCAGCACGACCTGCTGCCCGCGCGCCCGTCGCACGACCGCCTCGCTGGCCAGGTCCTGGTAGCTGGCGAACTGTCCGCTCCGCAGAGCCCCGTCGCCGCCGGTCTGCGCGAGCAGCAGCTGGGTGGCGGTGGCTGTCTCAGTCTCGATCCTGCCCAGGATGGGGCGCACCGTGGTGCTCCGCTGCACGAAGAGCAGCATGACCCGGGTGAAGCCCGCGTCGAGCGCAGCTCGGAGCAGCGGCTCGATCCGGGACACGGGCAACGTCCGGTCGGCGCGGAGCAGGCATTGTCCAGTGAACCTCATCTTCCCCGAGGTGAGGTGTTCGATCTTCTTGAGGCGACGGGCGTGCTGCAGCAGCAGCTCTGCAGCCGCCTTCTCTGATGCCACCGGTTCCTCCTCGACCATGTCGGGGCCGCGCCGCGAGGCGGTCAGCGCGACTCCCAGCTGCACCGCGTCCGGTCCCCGCAGCCTCGGAACGTCGACGCCAGAGCCGATGCCCCGGCTCCAGCCACTGGCCGGGTCGGAGACCGGTGGCAGCGGTGTGCTGTTCTCCTTCCGGTGGCCGCGCGCGGCGACCAGCAAGGCGCCGGCGACCACCAGCTCGATGGTCACCACGGAGATGGTCTTCGCCCAGGAGCGCTCCTCCCGGAGCTGCGGTGCGAGCGCCCGCCGTCGACGCGCCGGATCGGCGACCAGCAGGATCAGCGACGAGACCACAAACGCCAGCGCCAGCCCGGCGGCGGCCAGCGAAAGCGACTGCCCCGGCCGAGCCTCCGACAGCCCTTGCTCGAAGAGGGTCGCCCGCGCAGTAGGTTCGGCGCCGCCGACGGCGCCCAGCGCGGTGATCTGCCCGAGGTTGTGACGGCGCATACCGTGGACGAAGGGCGCCGCCGCTGCGAGCAGGACCACCAGGTTCATCGTCACCAGCAGCCAGGGGTGAAGGCCCGGATGAGCCAGCCACGCCCTGGCCGCTGCCGGATCGGCGGTCGTGGAGGCGCCTGCCCGGGCCAGCCCACGGAGACGAGCGCGGTGGCCGAAGGCGAGGCCGAGCGCGACGGCGCCGAGCAGCCAGACCACGAAGCAGACGGCCAGTCCGATGGTGACCGCGTGCAGCTGCACGCTGATACCTCTGGCCAGCAGCTCCTGCCGCACCTCGGGGGTCGCTCCCTGCGCTGCCCGGATCATCATCGCCCGGCCCCAGGCCGTGGCGATGACCATCGCCAGCGGGGGGACGGCCAGCATGGCCACGCCGATCCAGTCCAGCGCGGCGCGCGGCGGGCGCGTGGCGCTCAGCACCGACCATTGCCCCTGCCAGCCGGCCGCGCGCAGGCGACGTACGCGTCTGCCGCGCCACGCAGCCACCGCCAGCAGGACGATGAAGAACACCAGAGCAACCAGCGCAGCGCAGAGCACACTCCAGAGGATCGGCTCGCCGAGGAACAGGCGCCGCAGGATCTCTTTGATCGTCATCGTCTCACCTCATCGCCCACGAGAGGATGACGTCGCCGAAGAGGAGATAGTGGTAGAGCGCATGCCCCGCCGCTCCGAGAAGGACCGTGGTGGCGAGCAGGATCGAGATCTGGCGAGCCATGAGCACCTCCGACTATCCAGCTGGGCGCATCCCGGTGGGCCACGGGTCTTGGTGCTGGAGCCTGGCGAGATCCTCCTTCAGCGCGGGCAGGCATCGCAGCCCTCGCCCGGCCCGCAGCGCCGGCTGCAGGTCGGCGGACAGATCACCGGCAGCCGGCAGGCGCCGGGACCCGCGCAGCTGACGCTGCAGGCGCAAGACCCCTCGCAGTGCACGTTGCGCGGGCAGCTCCGCGCTCCGGCGCAGCTGACGACGCAGCGCCCGCCGCGCGGACAGTTGACGGCCTGGGCGCACGAGTCGTCGCCGAGGCACTCGACCCGGCCGCTCGAGGCTCGCTCGACGCTGACCGTGTGGCTGCAGGACCCCTTGCCCTGGCAGCGGACCGTGGCCACGCCGGCGGCCTCGACGGAGCCTGCGCAGGAGGCCCCCTCGCAGCGGATCTCGCTGCGCGCCGCGCGTCGGCAGTCGACCTTGTTGACGCAGGAGCCACCGCGGCAGGTCACCTTGCAGCTGCCGCGGCCGCCCTCGATCGAGTGGCAGGAGTTGCCCTCGCAGAGCACGTCCGTCGAGGAGGCCAGGATGCATTCGATGCTCCCCAGGCAGGCGCCCGTCCTGCAGCGGACGTTGCAGGGGCCGGTGCCGCCGTCGATGCTCCCCGAGCAGGCGCCCGGCCCGTTGCAGCGGAAGGTGCAGGAGGTGGCCTTCTTGCAGTCGAGGTACTTCCCGCACGCGCGCGGCCCGCAGGTCACCTCGCAGTCCATGCCTGGCGCGCACTCGAGGCCGTCGTAGCAGGAGCCCTCCGCCGAGCAGTCGACGCGGCAGAGCGACCCCTTGCAGCCGCCCGTGCACTGCCGTGGACACGAGGCACGCGGCGGCGGAGCGGGCGCCGCCGCTGGCGTGGACGTCGGAGCGGCGCCCGGCCCTTCCGGCGAGGGCAGCGGTGGTGGGTGCTGAGGCGCCAGCACCACGCGGCGCCGGCCTGACAGGGGCGGCGCTGGCGCCCCGGGCGCCACGAGCGGCGCCGGCGCCAGGTCCGGACGCGCGAGCTCCGCGCGCGCGACGGGAGCGGGCGATGCCAGCCGCGCCGGTCCGAGGTCCGCGTGAGCCACCGCGGCGAGCCCGGCCTGCTTCGAACCCGACGGGCGGAGCATGACCGCGACCACCACCACGCCGAGGCCGAGCAGGAGCCCCGAGCCGGCGAACAGCCACGGAAGCCACGAGCGCGACGTGCGCGCGTCGGGCCCTGCAGGCTGAGCGCTGCCAGCGTGACGCCGGTCCACGCCGTCGGCGAAGGTCATCGCCGTGGCCGCGGGTGACCGCGCCCGCCGGTGCCGGGAGTCGACGACGGTGGGCCCCGGGCTCGCTGCCACGACGGGCCCGGGCTGCGCGGACGCGACCGTCGGGGCCTCGGCCGTCGGTCCACCGCGCGAGGCCAGGGTCGCGACCTGAGCGACCGACCGGGGCGAGCTGCTACGAGCCGCGCCGGCTGCTGACCGCCCGCCGCTGGTGGTGCCATCGAGCGCGGCGGCGCCCGCGAGGCTGCCGAGCGCTGCCTCGAGCGCTGCGAGGAACGCCTGCGCGGTCTCGAAGCGGTCGGCGGCGCGCTTCGAGATCGCCTGCGCCACGGCGTCCGCGACCAGCATGGGCCACGGCGGATCGAGAGCGTCGAGGCGAGGCGGCTCGTCATAGATCACGCCGCGCAGCACCTCCACCTCGCTGGTCCCGGGGAAGGCGCGGACCCCGGTCAGCATCTCGTAGGTGAGCACGCCGAGCGCGAAGACGTCAGTGCGCGCGTCCACCTCGGCGCTGCGCCCGATCGCCTGCTCCGGCGCCATGTAGTGAGGGCTGCCGACGATCATGTTGGCCGCGGTCAGCTTCGGGCCGGCGCCTCGCTGCTTGGAGATGCCGAAGTCGAGGACCTTGACCTGCTCGCGCCCGTCGGCGAGGCGCGCGAGGAAGATGTTCTGCGGCTTGAGGTCCCGATGCACCACACCGGCACGATGGGCGACGCTGAGCGCCGCCGCGACCTGGCGCAGGACGGCGAGCACCGCGGGGGTCGCCAGGCGATCACGGTCCATGCGCTCCGCCAGGCTCTCGCCCTCCAGCAGCTCCATCACGAGGCAGTGGTCATCGCCGACCACCTTGAAGTCGACCACCTCGACGATGTTCGGGTGCGCGAGGCGGGCGGTGACCATCGCCTCCTGCTGGAAGCGCGCGGCGCCGCTCCCCATCCGCATCACCTTGATCGCGAAGCGACGGGGCAGCATCACGTGGCGGGCCTCGAAGACCTCGCCCATCCCCCCCGCGCCGATGCGGCGGGTGATCACATAGGTCTCGGCGATGACGCTACCCGGCTCGAGCATGACTCGACTCGCCAACCCGCTGGCACCCTCCACTCGAGCAAGCGGCGTACCGGCTCGCGCGACGCGCTTTCACACAGGCCTCCGCGGCGCCATGGCAAGTCCTGGCCAGCCGCGAGGTCACGGTGGCCATCGCTCACCAGCCGGCGCCTGCTGGGCGCGCCCGACGAGCCTCGCACCGTCACGGCCTTCTGGCAGGGCAGGGGCAAGAGCTCGCCAGCGACACACGGTCATGCCCCTGGGTTCGCGGGGATCCGCCCGAGCCAGACTGGACTCTGTCTTGCACCACTCCCGGGCCAGATGACCTGGCAGGAGGCCGCGATGAAGGGAGCATCCCTCGTCCCGCGCTCGGAGCAGCGCGCCGGTCCGCGCTACGCGCTCGAGGTCCCGGTGCGCTTCACCAGCGACGCGCTCGGCTTCGAGTGCGAGGCGGAGCTGGTGGACTTCAGCGAGCAGGGCCTCTTCGTGCGCAGCGATCTCCTCGAGGCGGTCGGCGCCCGGGTCAGCCTGCGGCTGTCTCTCGACGAGGCCGAGCCGGTGAGACTGGAGGGGGTGGTGGTCTGGGCGACCGAGCGCGGGCCGAGGGGGCCAGGGATGGGCATCCTTCTCCTCGGCACGCCGCAGGGCTATCTGCGACGGCTCGTCGACCTGGTGGCCGAGCTTCGCGCTCGAGGACTGCTCTCCGAGAGCCCCACCCTCCACTGAGCCGACAGCAGGCTGGTCTCGCCGGCCAGCTCCGGCGACGAACGACTGCTCTCCGAGAGCCCCACCCTCCACTGAGCCGACACGGTGCCGGTCTCGCCGGCCAGCTCCGGCGACGGACTACTGAACGGACACAGACGTGCGGCGACGTGAGGAAGGTGCCCGCGCCACTCACTGGCAGCGGCGGATCTCGAGGACGCGCAGGTCCGCCTTGGCGATGCGCACGCGAGCGCTTCCTCCGAGAATCCGCAGCGAGCGCGGGTGGACCTCGACCTCCCAGGTCTCGGCGCGATCCTCGATGATCTCCGCCTCGACCTCGCCGGCCAGATCCGCCGCCAGCTGGGCGCGGCGGCAGGCCTGCAGCTTCCTCATCTCGAGAGTGCTCATGGTGTCCCTCCGCTCCTCCCTGGGTCAGGGCCCAAGGACGCTGCCCCGCGAGCCCACCGACTTGCTGAGCCCCTTGTCGTCCAGCGAGTAGACCTTCTGGTCGCTGACGATGTAGTCGGTGCCCTTGATCGTGGTGAGGACCTTCGCGTCCTGCATCGACGGGCCCTGGTCCCAGCCGGGGCCTGGGTTGGGATGGGTGTGGAAGGTGCCCACCACCTCACGGCCGTTGTACGTCCCGTCCGGCGCCTGGTTGGGAATCCCCACTGCGGACTGCTGCCCCGAGGGCCAGCGCTCCACGTCGTAGCTCCCGTCCTTGTTCTTGACGATGAAGCCGCCCTCCTCGTGCCGCTGGCTCGGGTCGCTCGCCTTGGAGTCGGTCCACGCCTCGTTCATCCCCTTCTTGACCTTCGGGTCGGCGAGCGGGTCGTTCTTGGCGTTCTTGCTGCTCTTGCCGTTCTTGCCGTTCTTGCCGCTCTTGCCCTGATCGGCCTCGCGCTGGCCCTCCTTCTCGCGACGCTCCTTCTCGCGGCGCTCCTCCTCGCGACGGTCTTCTTCCCGCGCCTCCTTCTGCAGGCGGGCGAGCTCGGGATCCGCGGAGACGGTGCAGGTGCCCGTCAGCGTGCGCGGCGCCCCGCCAACGATCAGCATGCAGCCGCAGAGCAGCTTGTCGCCGACGCGGGCCGCCTGGCGGTCGTTGAACAGCACGTTGTAGGCCGCGGGGGCGATGATCGGTCGGTTGTGGATGCAGCGGTCGGCGACACGGGCCGCGGGGTACCCCTCGATGATCACGTTCCACGGCGGCAGGAGGAAGATGAGCTTTCCCCCGAGCGTGGGGTCCATCAGGCGCGCATTAGGCTTGCTCATCGTCTGCTCCTCCTCGGCTACACGACGGTCCCGCCACCGGGCCCAAACTGGGGACCGCCGCCGCCGCCTGGCCCAGCCTGGGGACCGCCGCCGCCACCACCGCCACCG
>JAKLHH010000481.1 GCA_022710245.1 Myxococcota bacterium | reverse complement strand
GCCGAGCGCGAAGGCGAGCATGGGGATGCTCGCCATGTAGAGCATGATCGCGATCAGGCCGCCCAGGCAGTAGAGCAGGATCGGCTGCTCGGCCTTCGACATCAGGCCGTTGATGATCTCGGCGAGCATGTTCGCCTGCGGCGCGGGCAGCACCTCGGTGTTGGAGACCAGCGCGCCGCCGGGGCCGGGGACCAGGAAGTGATAGCTGTGGTCCATGATCGGGATGACGAAGGCCACCGTCAGCGACGCGAGGACGATGCCGAGGAACTTCCAGACCTGCTGGTTGCGCGGCGTCGAGCCGATCCAGTAGCCGATCTTGAAGTCGGAGATGAGCCCGCCCGAGGTGGAGAGCGCGGTGCAGACCGCGGTGCCGATGACCAGGGCGATGAACATGCCCGCCTCGCCGGTGAGGCCGATGCCGGTCATCGCCGCCGCGGCGACGACCAGGGTGATCAACGTCATCCCGGAGACCGGGTTGGTGCCGACGGTGGCGATGGCCTGCGCCGCGACCGGCGTGAAGAGGAAGGAGATGAGGAAGCCGACCACCATGCCGACGACGGCGTAGATCAGCGCCTGGCCCATCGGGTAGTGGCCCTTGGTCAGCGCGACGACCAGGAAGAGGAAGCCCATCGCCAGCATGGCGCCGAGCTGGATCAGCACCACCGCCTTCGGGTGCAGATCGCGGCCGGTCCGCTCCGTCTGGCCAGCGCCGGCGCCGGCCTTCTTGCCGAGCCCCTTGAAGCCGAGCGAGACCGAGCCGGCGATGATGCGGCCCATGCGGATCAGGCCGATCAGGCCGGAGACCGCGATGGCCCCGATGCCGATCGGCTTGACGAAGACGGCGAAGATCTCGCCGGCGCTCATCTGCGCGATGCCGTAGGCCTTGCCCGCGTAGTGGAACTGGTCGAAGGGGAACGCGTCGAGCTGCGAGCCGAAGAGGTAGACCAGCGGCACCAGCACCACGTACGCGAGCACCGAGCCCGCCGCGATGATGGCCGAGTAGCGGAGCCCGATGATGTAGCCGAGCCCGAAGAGCGCGGCGAGGCCGTTCATCTTCAGCTCGATGCGCAGCGCCGAGAGCTTCTCCCCGACGGAGCCGAGCAGCGTCGAGGTGCTCATCATCGGGTTCCAGGCGCGGACGGTCTCCACCAGGAAGTCGAAGGCGGCGCCGATCCCGATCGAGGTGAGGAGGATCTTGCCGGCGCCCTTGCCCGTGCCCTCGCCGGAGACGAGGATCTCGTTCACCGCGGTGGCCTCCGGGAAGGGGAGCTCGCCGTGGAGATCGCGGACGAAGTAGGCGCGGATGGGGATGATCAGCGCCACGCCGAGGAAGCCGCCGATGGCGCAGGCGAGGAAGATCTGCCACCAGACGGGCTCCAGCTTGTTGATGTAGAGCGCCGGGATGACGAACGCGGCGCCCGCGGCCACCACGCCGGAGGCCTGACCGATCGACTGCACCATCACGTTCTCGAGGATGGTGCTCTTCGGCGAGCGCGCCTTGCCGAAGAAGATCGCCATCACCGCGATGGGGATGGCGGCCTCGATGCCGCTGCCAGCCTTGAGCGCGATGTAGATGCAGGCCGCGGACCAGAGCACCACCATGATCAGGCCGGTCGTCACCGACCAGCGCGAGACCTCGGCCCGGCCGTCGCTCGCGGGCACGATCGGCTGGTAGCGCTCTCCTTCCTTCAGCTTGGTGTAGGCGTTCGCGGGTAGCAGCTTGCTCCGCTTGGTCGGGGATCCTTCCATCACAGCCTCGCGTTCAAGGTCGGGCGAAACTTAACGAACCTGGGCCAGCTTTACAACCTGGGATTCCCGGGAAACTCCAGCGCCTTCCTTCGTATACGCAGCCGGGGATGCGCTTGACACACACCGCGGAGAGGTTCATCTTGCGCGGCTTGGAGGTGTGGAGATGTCCGCCCGGTCCTTTCATCTGACTGCTGCTTCCTCACTCCGTCGCTTCGCGACCGTCGTCCTCTCTGCCGGCCTGATCGCCTGCGGCCCCCTGGCCGAGGGCGAGCTGGAGGACCCCAGCGAGGGCGACGGGCTCTACGAGGAGGCCAAGGCTGACAGCGCCTCCAGCGATCTGAAGGCCGCGCTGACCGGCAGCACGCTCTGGGTGAAGCGCGGGCTGACCCGCGCCGCCCGCAATGGCGCCGACGCCTTCGTCCTCGCTGGCCGCACGAGCCGCAACCTGACCGGCGGCCTCGGCTTCATCTGCGACGACCCGTACGGCGCCTTCACGCAGCTCTCCGCGCGCAAGTTCGAGCTGGTCTGGATGCTCACCGAGGCCCGCGGCCTGGCGACGGGCGTCAACCAGTTCGTCCGGGTGGACTTTGTCACGAAGCCGCAGCACCTGACCGGCTACCTCACGGTGCAGCCGCGGCTCGAGGCCGGGAGCGGCAGCGGCGCCAGCCTCGACGCCGACCTGCTCCCGGTGCTGGTGCGCGGGCGGACGGTCTTCCGCCTGACGGGCACCGCCCCGAGCAAGCTCTACCGCGTCGCCATCAAGGCCGGCGCCACCCGGCTCGAGGAGGTCGCGATCGTCGACGACACGCACTTCCGCGCTGACCTCGCCGTCGATCAGGTCCTCGCGCTCGCCGGGACCTCGAGCGAGCTCGTGGTCGAGGTGGGGCTCCTCTCGGGGACGCAGCTCAAGCGGGCGCGCGTGGGCCTGCAGGTGAAGCAGCTGCAGCTCAGCGTCGCCGACCCGTACCAGGTCTGGCCCGAGCCCACCTGCACCCCGGCGGTCAAGACCTGCCTCGGCAAGCTCCCGGCGGGCACGCTCGACCTCGCCAGCTGCGGCACCTCGCGCCAGGTGCAGGCCTGCCGCAAGGAGCTCGGCGTGCTCGTCGAGGGCACCATGGTCCAGGCCGCCATCGCCCAGGCGGACACGCGCCTCGCCGCCCCCGCGGGCTTCGCCGGCGACGCCCCGGCGCTGGTCGGCAGCGATCAGCTGGCGACCTTCAAGCCCGCCGTGCGCGCGGCGCTGGTCTCCCGGCTCCAGGACGAGAGCGGGAGCTGGTACCTCGACGCGACCGCGCGCGAGACCGCGCTGAAGCTCGCCGTCGACGGCGTGCTCGACCAGGTCTACGCGACGCCGCTCGCCTACGTCGCCGCGCACGCCCCGCTGGCGAGCAGCGCGACGCGCCGGCGCCAGGTGGCCGCGGACGGCCTGCTCCAGTACCTCGCCGCCCAGGACCTGGCCGCGACGGAGTACAGCAACACGCTCCTCCACCTCACCCGCGCCTTCCGCGCGAAGCACCTGGCCGCGCTGCGCGAGCTGCGGGAGACGGCCCAGCCCCTCATCGGCCCCGGCGAGTACAAGTACATGACCACCTGGCTCAGCTCGCCCGTCGAGGTCAACCTCTCGAAGACGACCGGCAAGGTCACCTCCATCTACTTCGAGATCGACTGAGCTCCACCCGCCGCCCTCGGTGCAGGGCGGCATCCCACACTTAGCAACGCGTTGACACCGTCGAGCGCTGCTCGCTACGATCGACGGACATGCGTCCTCTGCTGGTGGTCTGCGCGCTCCTCCTGGGAGGCTGCCTGCGCGTGATGACGAGCGCCCCCGAGCGGGGCCAGGTCTCCGATGTTCACGCGCCGGATGGCCGGCCCGACCTCGGCGGCACCAGCAGCGAGACGATCAAGGACCGGGGGCTCGGCAAGGAGCAGGGTACGGTCAAGGACCAGGGCTTCCCCGTCGATCACGGCAGCAAGGCCGACAAGAAGACGACGGGCGACGCGGGCTGTACCGCGGTGGGCACCGGCGGCCTGACCATCACCAGCTGCCCGGTGACCTCCATCTACACCGGGATGTCCTACCAGTACCAGGTCGTCGCCACCGGACCGGGCCCCTACAGCTGGGCGCTGGAGACCTTCCCGGCCGGGATGACCATCAGCGCGAGCGGCCTGATCTCCTGGACCGCGGGGTTCAAGGGCACCTTCCCCGTCTCGGTGCGCGTCTCCAACGCCTCGGGGAGCGCCGTGCAGAGCTACGACGTCTTCGTCGCGTGCTGCGTGAACGGCCTGCGGCCCGCCTCGCTCGCTGCCGCGGTGGAGCGCGGGCTCGGCTCGCTGGCCGCTCGCCCCCTCGCCGCCTGCGGCCTCTCGCAGTTCGGCGCCGCCGCCCGCTACCTCGCCGGCTGCGCGCTCCCGGCCGGAGCCAGCGTCGACGGCCTCGAGGGCGAGCTCGGGCTGGCGCCGGAGTGGCAGCACCGCCCCTGCGACGAGCGCTGCCGCCAGCGGGTGAGCGCGTGCGTGCTCGCGCGCCTCAACACGCGCGGCGAGAGGCGTCTCGTCGAGCTGGCCGGGCCCGACGGACGCGGCCTCGAGGGCGCCTTCTTCGGAGACCTCTTCGCGCCGCGCCCGAGGCTGCTCGCCTGCCTTGGCACGCAGACCCTCGCCCGGCCGCGCTGCCTTGGCCTGGCCGGGTGCCCCGTCGAGGTGGTGGGGCGCTGTCTGCGGGTCTGCGATCAGCGAGGCTGCCGCGACCGCGAGGGCCAGCGCTACCTCTCGCTCGCGGTGCGTGTGCGTTGATGCCCTCAGCGCGCCACCTCCTGCTGACGATCTGCTGCCTGGTACCGACAGGGTGCGTGCGCATGAGCGCGAGCGTGACCGGCCACGACGGCTCCGCCGACCGGGCTGCCGCTGCCGAAGGGGGGGTGACGGCCGACGGCAAGCCCGCGACGGACCAGGCCAGGTCGGATGCCATGGGCCGTTCGGACCAGGGGCACTCGCCGGACAAGGGCCTCGCCGTCGACGAGGGCCATCCCGTCGACAAGACCATCGCCGTCGACAACAAGGTCGTCACCGTCGACAAGACCATCGCCCACGACAACAAGGTCGTCACCGTCGACAAGACCATCGCCCACGACCTCCTCGCCGCGGACAAGGGCCCCACGCCCGGCCCCGACAAGGGCCTCAAGGCCGACAAGACCGCGACCCCAGACCTGGTCGGCCCCTGCTACGCGCCAGGCACGGGCGGCCTCGCGATCACCAGCTGCCCCATCACCACCGGCTCGCTCCTCCCGTACACGTACCAGGTCGTCGCCAGCGGACCGGGGCCCTACTCCTGGAAGCTCGACAGCAAGCCCGGCGGCATGTCCGTCAGCGCGAGCGGGGTGATCAGCTGGGCGAGCCCGACCAAGGGCAGCCACACCGTCGCGGTCACCGTCTCCAACGCGTCGGGGAGCGCGACCCAGACCTACACCCTCGACATCAACGGCGTGATCCCCAACGGACTGCGTCCGGCCGCGCTCCTGGGCGAGCGCCGGCTCCCAGCGCTGGCCCCGCGCGCGCTGCCCGAGGGGCTCTCCTCGTTGACCCCGGACCTCGCGCGCACGCTCGCCGGCTGCGCGCTCCCGGCTGGCGCCAGCGTCAACGGCCTCGAGGGCGCGCTCGGCCTGGCGCCAGAGTGGCAGCACAGCCCCTGCGATCAGCGCTGCCGGCAGCGGGTGAGCGCCTGCGTCCTCGCGCGGCTCAACCTGCGCGGCGAGCGGCGTCTCGTCGAGCTGGCCGGGCCCGACGGACGAGGCCTCGAGGGCGCGTTCTTCGGAGATCTCTTCGCGCCCCGCCCGAGGCTGCTCGCCTGCCACGGCACGCGGACCCTCGCCCGGCCCCGCTGCCTCGGCCTGCCCGGGTGTCCGCTCGAGGTGGTGGGGCGCTGCGCGGAGATCTGCGACGGAGAGAGCTGCCGCGATGCCGAGGGACGACGCTACCCCGCCCTCGGCGCGCGCCCTCGCTGAGCGAGGCTCTGTCAGCGCTGCTCGGCCCAGATCTGGACCAGGTGGACGAGGGTCTCGACGGCGCCGAGCATCCCCTCGACGGCGATCCACTCGAAGCGGCTGTGGAACAGGTGGCCGCCGGTGAAGATGTTCGGCGTCGGCACGCCCATGAAGGAGAGCCGCGCTCCGTCGGTGCCGCCGCGGATGAGGTGCAGCTTCGGCGTCAGCCCCGCCCGCTTGACCGCCTCCAGGGCGTGGTCGAGCACCTGCGGGTGCTGGTCGAGGATGAAGCGCATGTTCCGGTAGCTCTCCTCGAACGCGAGCGCCACCTTGAGCCGCGGGAACCGGTGCCGCACGACCTGCGCCAGGTCCTCCAGGAGGCGGTGCTGCGCCCTGAGCGGCTCCTCGTCGAAGTCGCGCAGGATCAGCTTCACCGTCGCCTCCTCGACGCCGCCCTTGATCGCCACGGGGTGGATATAC
>JAKLHH010000480.1 GCA_022710245.1 Myxococcota bacterium | reverse complement strand
GATGCTCGTCGTTCCCACCGACACCTGCGTCGGTCCGCGCCTGATCATCAACTTTCCCACCAAGCGGCACTACCGCCATCCCTCGAGACTGCAGGACATCCGCGCCGGGCTCGTGGCGCTCGTCGAGGAGGTGCGAGAGCGCGGAATCAAGTCGATCGCGGTTCCGCCGCTCGGCTGTGGCAACGGGGGGCTCGATTGGGAGGTCGTGCGACCGCTGATCCTCCAAGCGTTCGATGGTCTACCCGAAGTCAAGGTTCATCTCTACGAACCAGCCGGTGCGCCCGACCCGACGGCGATGCCGGTGAAGACAAGAGCACCGAGCTGGACCCGCGCCCGCGCGCTCTTCGTCCGGCTCATGGAGCAGTACCGGCTCCCCGACTACCGGCTGAGTCGGCTCGAAGTGCAGAAGCTCGCCTACTTTCTCCAGGTGGCTGGTGAGCCGTTGCGGCTTCGCTTCGTGGCGCACCAGTACGGTCCCTACGCGGAGAACCTGAATCACGTCCTTCAGCTGATCGAGGGGCACTTCATCCGAGGCTACGGTGACAGGAGCCGCGAGTCGTCGATCACCCTGATGCCAGGCGCCGCCGATCAGGCCCGGCAGTTTCTCGCAGAGGACGCCGAGGGTTCGCGACGTCTGGCCGACGTCGCCCAGCTCATTGAAGGGTTCGAGACGCCATACGGTATGGAGCTTCTGGCCTCCGCTCACTGGGTGGCAGCTGAGGACCCCACCGCGCCTCACGACCTCCAGCAGACCATCGAACGGGTGCAGAGCTGGAGCCAGCGCAAGAAGGCACGATTCCGCCCCGAGCACATCCGCAAGGGCTACGAACGGCTCGCCGAGCAGGGCTGGCTCGCCCGGCCCCGAGGTGGCGCCGCTCACCAAGCGTCGGCGTCGAGCTGAGTGACCGTACACCGAATAGATCATGCAGGCCTTCACCTGTTCCCGTCCGGGCGTTATTTGTCCGCTCATGGCGGATCGGCTAGGCTCGTGGGGACAGACGGGTAGCCCATGCGTGAGAAGCTCGGCGAGATCCTGATCAAGGCTGGCCTGCTCGACGAGGCCGGGCTGCAGCGTGCGCTGAACGAGCAGCAGCGGTGGGGCGGTCAGCTCGGCCGCTACCTCGTGGAGCTCGGGCTCGTCTCCGAGGAGACGCTGGTCCGCGCGCTGAGCAGCCAGTACAAGCTCCCGGCGGTGGCGCTCGACCCGCCGCGCCTCAGCGTCGCGGTAGGGCGGCTGGTGCCGAAGGAGCTCTGCGAGCGCAACAACCTGGTCTGCTTTCGCGCCGACCCGACGAAGAAGTTTCTCGACATCGCCATCAGCGATCCGTCGAACGCCGATGCGCTCGAGGACGTGCGGGTCGCGACCCGCTGCAACGTGCGGCCGCACATCGCCGCACCGTCGGCGATCGACAAGGCGATCAGCCTGATCTTCTACGGGGACGTCACCCTCGGGAACGAGGTCGACCTCTCGCCGCAGTCGACGCTGCGCGACGACCCGCTGAGCAGCGAGCTGGTGCGCAAAGCCGCCATTGGCTCGAGCGCGCGACCGTCGCCGCCGGCGCTGGCGCCGCTCGACGTGCAGATCACGCCGAGCACCAGCCTGGCGGTGCCGGCCCAGCGCAGCCCGCTGCTCGAGGTGCCGCTCCCGCCTCCGGCCGCGCGCACGGTGCAGTCGCTCCGCATCGCGCCGCCGGGGCCGCCGCCGCCCCCGCCGCCCCTGCCGGCTCCGTCGACGACGCCCACGGGCGAGGAGGTCCACATCACCCTCGACGTGCCTGCCGTCGACAAGGCGGCGCTGGCCGCCGGCGCCTCGCCGGAGGTGATGGAGCGGATCACCTCGCTGGAGGCGGCCGTCGCCCGGGACAACGCCGTGCTGCAGGTCTTGCTGCAGGCGCTGGTCAAGCGAGGCATCCTCAGCAACGAGGACGCGCTGCGCATCCTCGTCGGCAAGAGCTGAGCAACCGAGCGATGGCCCCGGTGACCGGCGCAGCGCGGCTCGCCCTGCCCCTCGACGCGTCCGCCTCCTCGGACCCTGCCCTCTCCTCTGATCTCGAGCACGCGACGCTGCTCCCCGCGCCCGCGCTCGCCCCGCTCCACCTCGCGCGCGAGGCGAGGCGGCTCGAGACGGTCCTCGCGGCGGGTGGCTGGGGCCTGCGCACGGCGGGCGCCTGCACCCTCGTCCGCCCCCTCCCCTGGGACAGCGCGCACTTCGGCCTCGCCTGCGCCGACCTGGTGCGGGTCTACCAGCGCGAGGGGATCCGCGCCGAGGAGCTCAGGCTGCTGATCGCCGAGACGCTCGAGGAGGCCCGGCGCCGCGGGGTGGTGCTGCTCAGCGCGCGGCCCCGCGCGACGCAGGTCGCCGCCCTGCACGCGCTGCTCGCGAGCGGCGGCCTCCTCGTCGACACCTCGGTGGAGCTGGGGGCGCCGCTCGCGAGCAGCGGCCTCCTCGTCGACACCTCGGTGGAGCCGGGGGCGCCGCTGGCGAGCGGCGGCCTCCTCGCCGACACCTCGGCGGAGCCGGGGGCGCCGCTCGCGAGCGGCGGCCTCCTCGTCGACACCTCGGTGGAGCCGGGGGCGCTGCTCGCGAGCGGCGGCCTCCTCGTCGACACCTCGGCGGAGCTGGGGGCGCCGCTCCCCGGGCCAGCCGCGCCCGCCTCGCGCCCCCCGCACGTGCGCCCCGCCCGCCCCGAGGATCTCGCCGCGCTGCTCGAGATCGCGGCTGGCTTCACCGCCAACCGCTTCCACCGCGACCCGCGCCTGCCCCGGGAGCGAGCCGCCGCGGTCCACGCGCGCTGGATCACCGCCGCCTCGCGAGGCGAGCACGGCCGCGCCCTGGTCGCCGTCGACGAGGGCCAGGTGGCGGGCTTCGCCACCCTGAGCCCGCCCGACGACGCGCTCGGGGTCGCGGTCACGGGGCTGGTCGCGGTGCACCCGGCGCATCGCGGGCGCCGGCTGCTCGAGCGGCTGGTGGCCGCCTGCGCCGCCGAGAGCCCCGCGGCCGAGCCCTGGCGCGCGCTCTACACCTCGACCCAGGTCAGCAACGTGGCCGCGCTCCGCGCCTTCACCCGGGCCGGGCTCCTCGCCACCGGCGCTCGCCACGTGCTCCACTGCTGGCTCTGAGCCGCCTCTGAGCCGCCTCCAGGGCAGCCCCGGCCCGGCCCGGTGCGGCTCCCGGCACCCCAGTTGACTCTGGCCTTGAGCGTGGTAATAACGCGCTTCCAGTGTTGAGTACCACTCTCACGAACCCAGCTAGCTCCAGCCCAGAGGACCCACGCCGATGACCGAACCCCACGAGAGCCTGTCCAGCGAGACCAAGACCGAAGGGGAGACCCCGCTCGAGATGAAGGTGCAGGTCGAGCGCCTGAGCGACGTCGAGCGCAAGCTCGCCGTGGAGGTCGCCTGGACCGACGTCAAGGGACGGCTCGACGAGGCCTATCACGAGCTGCAGCAGGGCGTGGCGATCAAGGGCTTCCGCAAGGGCAAGGTGCCCCGCAAGATGCTCGAGCAGCTCTTCGGCAAGCACGTGACCAAGGAGGTCTCCCAGCGCATGGTGCAGGAGTCGCTGGGCAAGGCCGTCACGGACCAGCAGCTGACCCCCATCGCGGAGCCGAAGATCGTCGACGAGGGCATCAAGGACGGCGAGGCGTTCCGCTACTCGGCCACCCTCGAGGTGCTGCCCGAGCTGGAGCCGAAGGACTACTTCGGCGTCGAGGTGAAGCAGCGCCCGGCGAAGATCAGCGACGAGCAGGTAGAGGCCGCCCTGAAGCAGAAGCAGCGGGAGATGACCGACTTCCGCAGCGTCGAGGGCCGCACCACCACCGCCGGCGACGTGCTGCTCGTCGACATCATGGGCAAGCTCGGCGAGGAGCCCTTCTCGCGCGACCACGAGCTGGTGGAGCTCGGCGACAAGCCCGAGGAGCCGCTCCCCGGCATCGCCGCCGCCCTGACCGGGATCCCGGCCGACCAGAAGGAGGTCGAGCTGGAGCTGGAGGTGCCGGTCCACGAGCACGCGCCGGGCGAGCCCTGCCCCGAGCACGAGCCGAAGCGCAAGGCGCGGCTGCTGATCACCATCAACGACATCAAGCAGAAGGTGGTCCCCGCGCTGGACGACGACTTCGCCCGCGACACCGGCGAGGCGGAGACGCTCGCCGCCTACCGCGACGTGCTGCGCAAGAAGCTCCTCGAGAACGACGAGAGGCGCGCCCGCGAGGAGGCCAAGCAGTCGCTGGTCAAGGAGATCACCCAGCGCAACAACGTCCCCGTGGTGCCCGCGCTCGTCGAGCGGCAGCTCGACCAGACGGTCAAGCTGCAGCTGGCCATGATGGGCATCGACCCCCGGCAGGCCGGGATCGAGCTGGACCCGATCAAGGAGCGGATGCGCGAGGAGGTCACCGAGACCGTCAAGGGGGGAATCCTCCTCGACGCGATCAGCCGCAAGGAGAAGGTCGAGGTGGACGAGGCGGACGTCGAGCGCAAGCTCGCCGAGATCGCGGCGTCGCGCTCGCAGAACGTGGCGCGCGTGCGCAGCGAGTACGAGAAGGAGGGGCGCCTCGAGCGCCTGCGCGCGCAGCTGCGCGAGGACAAAACGCTTGACCTGCTGATGTCGAAAGCTAACATTATTCAGGAAGAAAGCTCGACGGATCCAGCAGGCGGGAGCCAACCCGGAGCTGAGCCTCCCAGGTAGCTGGGGAGATCTCTTCGACCGAAGTCGTCCAACTCTAGTCAGCGGAGCTCAGCGATGCGCGACACGGCGTCCATCATCATCCCGACCGTCATCGAGCAGACCCACCGCGGCGAGCGAGGCTGGGATATCTTCTCCCGCCTGCTCAAGGACCGCATCATCTTCCTCGGCAGCGCGATCAACGACGACGTGGCGAACACCGTCATCGCGCAGATGCTCTTCCTGGAGTCCGAGGATCCCGACAAGCCGATGATGCTCTACATCAACTCGCCGGGCGGCGTGGTCACCTCGGGCCTCGCCATCTACGATACGATGCAGCACGTGAAGTGCCCCGTCTCCACCATCTGCATGGGGCAGGCGGCCTCGATGGCGGCGATCCTCCTCGCGGCGGGCACGCCGAAGCAGCGCTTCGCGCTCCCGCACGCGCGCATCCTCATCCACCAGCCGCTGGGCGGCTTCAGCGGCCAGGCCTCGGACATCGACATCCAGGCCAAGGAGATCCTGCGCACGCGGGAGCGGCTGAACCAGATCCTCTCGCGCCACACCGGGCAGGAGCTCGAGCGCGTCCGCCAGGACACCGACCGCGACTACTACATGGGCACGGACGAGGCGAAGAAGTACGGCTTGATCGACGATGCGCTTCAGCCGAAGAACATCGAAATGAAGAAGGACAAGGAAAAGTAGTTGGATCGGAGACGCGACGACGGCCACAGCAACCTGAGCTGCTCCTTCTGCGGCAAGAGCCAGAAGGAGGTCAAGAAGCTCATCGCCGGGCCCACGGTCTATATCTGCGACGAGTGCATCGGTCTCTGCAACGACATCATCGCCGAGGAGATCGAGCGCGAGGAGCAGACCTACGGGCTGGCCAAGATCCCCAAGCCGGCCGAGATCAAGAAGGTCCTCGACGAGTACGTGATCGGCCAGGAGCGGGCGAAGAAGATCCTCTCCGTCGCGGTCCATAACCACTACAAGCGCATCGACGCCAAGCTCTCCACCGACGACGTGGAGCTGCAGAAGTCGAACATCCTCCTGCTCGGACCCACCGGCTGCGGCAAGACGCTCCTCGCGCAGACGCTGGCGCGCATCCTCAACGTCCCCTTCGCGCTGGCCGACGCGACCAGCCTCACCGAGGCAGGCTACGTCGGCGAGGACGTCGAGAACATCATCGTCAGCCTGCTGCAGAACGCCGACCACGACATCGAGCGGGCGCAGCGCGGCATCGTCTACATCGACGAGATCGACAAGATCGCGCGCAAGGGCGAGAACCCGTCCATCACCCGCGACGTCTCCGGCGAGGGCGTGCAGCAGGCGCTGCTGAAGATCCTCGAGGGGACCATCGCCTCGGTGCCGCCCAAGGGCGGGCGCAAGCACCCGCAGCAGGAGTTCCTGCAGGTCGACACGACGAACATCCTCTTCATCTGCGGCGGCGCGTTCACCGGGCTGGAGGAGATCATCGAGGCGCGCGTCGGCGTCAGGCAGCTCGGCTTCGGCGCGGAGATCCAGAGCAAGAAGGAGCGGCGGGTCTGGGAGTACCTCAAGGAGGTGCAGCCCG
>JAKLHH010000048.1 GCA_022710245.1 Myxococcota bacterium | reverse complement strand
CGGTCCACAGGCGCCCGTCGTGCAGGAGCAGCCCCATCCCGGTCACCTCTCCGGTGCGCGTCCAGAGGGTCCTGGTGCCGTCGACGGTGAGCGCGGCGAGGCTCGAGGGCTGACCGGCGGCCCCGTGGTTGCCGAGGAAGAGCTGACCGGCGGGGCCGAGCGCGATCCAGAAGCTGTCGCTCGTCGCGCTGGTGTAGCGGCTGGAGAGCGCCACGTCGCGGAGCTTCTTGCCGCTCACGTGGTCGGCCTCGGTGTAGTAGAGCTTGCGCGGGTTGGCCTCGCCGCGGCGCACGCTGTAGTCGATGAAGACGAGCTTGCCGTCCTGCATGCGCGCCACCCGGTGCGCGCCAGTGGGCAGGAGCTTGAACTCGAAGGCGGCCTTGCCGGTGCTCAGGTTGACGACCGTGAGGCGCTTGGGGCTGATCTTGGGGTCCGCCTCGCGCACCTGCCGGTAGACCGCCACGTGGTCGCCATCGACGGCGCGCAGCTCGCCGCCGAGCCCGCGCGCCTCCTGCAGCACCTTCTCCGCGCGCTCGTCCAGGCGCTGCAGGCCGCGGGCGGTGCTCAGGTAGACCGAGCCGCCCGAGGCCAGCACGCCGATCCCGTCGGCGACCGGCCGCTTGCCCGCCGGCTGGCCGGTCGCGAGCTGCAGCAGGTGGAGCGCGTCGCTGCTCAGCACGTAGACGAAGCGCTCGCCCACCGCGAGCGTGCCCTCGCCGAGGCGCAGTCCGGGGAGGCGCTGCGTCCAGAGCGGCCGCCCGCTGGCGAGCGCGTAGGCGGTCAGCGTGTCGCCGGTCTTGACCACCAGCCGGTCGCTCGCGACCGCCGGGGGCCAGACGCCCGTCGAGGCAAGCTTCCAGCGCACCTCGAGGGAGTCCTCGGCCCACGCGGGCGCGCCGACGAGGAGCACGCCGAGCCAGGGGACGAGCAGCCATCGTCGTCGGACGCCCGCCCTGCGCGCCGACGCTCCAGCTCCAGCTCGCGGCAGCGCCGCGCCAACGCCCAGCCTGTGCAGCGCCGCTCCGGGTCTCATCATCACGCCTCCACCTGCCCGCGCGGTCGACACCGAAACTGCGGTGGTCGCGCCCGGGAGAGTATGAGATTATGCCACCGGTGACGGCGGGGCAATGCGGAGGGGACGAAGCCCCGGAGGCAGGAGCCCTCGCCCGACGGCCGCTGTGACGGCGCTCACGCGCCCCGAGCGGTGGCGGACGCCCGCCTCCCGGTGCAGGATCTGAGGGCGGGCGAGTAGCCGTCGAGGAGGACGCGATGACCAAGTACGTGGGTCGGGTGAGCCAGAGCGATCTGGAGGGCGGGGGCCACTGGGTGCTCACCACCGAGCAGGGGGTCACCTTCCAGCTCAAGGGCGGCGGCGCCGACCTGCTCGTCGACGGGGTCCGCGCCGAGGTGGAGGGGAGGCTCGCGACGCGGCAGCTGGGCATCGCCATGCTCGGCGACATCCTGGAGGTCAAGCGCTATCGCCTCCTCGGCTGACAGCCCGCGCCTCGTCCTCTGGCCGCGACGCCTCCTCTACCTCGCGCTCGGGGTGGCTGGCATCTCCGTCGGCCGCGAGCTCGGCCTGAGCTGGGGGCAGAGCCTGCTCTTCCTCACGCCGATCGTCTGCCTCGAGGGTGTGCTGCGACTCGCCGTGGCCCGGCGCCGTCTCCACTTCGAGCGCGCGCTCGCCCAGGCGCTCGCCTCCTCGGCGGGCGCTCGCGAGGTGCTCGCGCTGATCCGGGGCGAGCGCCTGCTGCGCTTCGCGGCGCCGGGGAGCTATCTGCAGGGCAAGCTCGGCGCCGTCCACCGTCACTTCAAGAACCACCGCGCGGCCGCCGACGCGTTCCAGCTGGCCGTCGAGGAGGCGCCGCAGGGCTCCCGTTACGCCCTCGCGCTGGGGCTCGCCGACAGCCTCTACGAGCTCGGCGAGGCGCGCGACGCCGAGCGCGTCTACCGCTCGGCGCTCGACGACACGCACGCCACCGCGCGCGCCTGCGCGAACCTGGCGCGGCTGGTCCTCCGACGCGCCGGCGACCGCGGCGAGGCCGAGGGCCTGCTCAGGCGGTCGCTGGATCAGCAGCCCGACCTGCGCGTGCGCAGCGAGCTGATCCAGCTCCTCGCCGGCGAGGGCAAGCTCGAGGAGGCGGACTGGCAGCTGCAGCTCGCCGCGGAGGAGCTCGCCGCGGGCGGGGACCGGGACGCCTACCAGGCGGCGCGGGAGGCGGTGGATGCGGCCCTCGCGCGCTCCTCCACGCCAGCTGGCGCCGCCGCGTCGCCGGAGCCTCCACGCTGAGCGAGGCGCCAGCGCCGACCCGCTGCTCCGGCCTCCAGCCCGCTGGCCTGCCCAGGCGACCGATCGCGATGCGCTGATCGACGACGAGGGCGATGGTGGAGCTCTCACGATCCTACACATCTTGTTTCGTCGACGAGGCGGCGTGGGGCGCCGCGGGAGGGCGTCGCTGTCTCATCCCGGAGCGTCCCGAAGGGACGCGAGGACCGGCGCCCCCAGCGCCCCGCCCCGCGCCGAAGGAGCGGGCTCTCTCTCAGTGGTCCGCACGGCGCTCGCCCGCGAGTGAGCGAGGGGTGGGGAGGGCGCTGCTGTCTCATCCCGGAGCGTCCCGAAGGGACGCGAGGACCAGCGCCCCCCGCGAGCGGGAGTCCCCGCGCCGCCGGACATCGAAGATGTGGCCAATCATCAGACGGTGGAGCTAGACCCGCTCCACGAACCCGAGCGCGAGGAGCTGCGTGGCGAACGACTCCACGTCGACCTCGGTCAGGCTCAGGTTGCGCTTCTTGTTGATCTGCTTGGCGACCTTCTCGGCGCTGCGCTTGCCGTCGAGGAGCTGGGCGACCTCCAGCTCCACCTCGTAGAGCCGGTGCTGCACGCCGCGCACGGGATCCTCGATCAGGTAGTGCACCAGCTCGCCGGTCTGGTTGCGAGTGACGCGGAGCTCACGCTCGCGGAAGCGGAAGGGCACGGCTCACCGGCCGCGCTTGAGCTCGGTGAGGACCAGCTTGGCCACCGCCTTCAGCGTCGTGAAGACGCCGAACCCGGTGGTGGCCACGGCCTCGAAGTCGGGGACGTTGGTCGGGTTCAGGAGCTCGCGGAGCTGATCGACCGGCGCGACGTTCGGCAGGTCGCGCTTGTTGTACTGGACGCAGTAGGGGAGCTTGTCCAGGTCGTAGCCCTGCTCCTGCAGGTTGTAGCGGAGGTTGTCGAGGCTCTCGATGTTCGCCTCGGTGCGCTGGATCTGCGAGTCAGCGACGTAGACCACCCCGTCGACGCCCTTCAGGATCAGCTTGCGGCTCGCGTCGTAGAAGACCTGGCCCGGAACGGTGTAGAGGTGAAAGCGGGTCTTGAAGCCACGGATCTCGCCGAGCGAGAGCGGGAGGAAGTCGAAGAAGAGCGTCCGCTCGGTCTCCGTGGCCAGCGAGATCATCTTGCCCTTGGCCTCGGGGTTGGTCCGCGCGTAGATGTACTGCAGGTTGGTCGTCTTCCCACACAGGCCAGGCCCGTAGTAGACGATCTTGCAGTTGATCTCCCGTGAGGAGTAGTTGATGAACGACATCGGCGGCTAGTCCTTGAATAGGTTGTCGATGTCCTCATCGGTGATCTCGGAAAAGATCGACGGGGCCGACGGCGTCTCCACCTTCGCCATCAGCGAGTCAAAGATGCGCGTCAGCTCGTCGGCGGCCTTGCGCACGCGCAGGCGGACGAGGCCGAGCGAGGATCGCTCGTCGAACAGGATGACGAGGATCACCCGCTGCGCGACCAGCGAGATGTGGATGTTGGTATGCTCGCCCTCGTGGAACTGGCCGGTGAACTCCTTCTCCTTGAGCAGCTTGGCGATGCCACCTGTCGCTGCCACATTGCCGGCGGTCAGCGACGAGAGGGAGGTGGTGTCCAGCGTCGAGGTGTCGCCCGATTCGGCGATCAGCTGGCCGTTCTTGTCGATCAGGAGCACGGCCTTTGAGTTGGACTCCCGGTGCAGACGGGAGCACACCGTCTGGATCTGCTGGAACTCCTCTTCGTACATGACCATTTCGGGGTTCATGCCGAACTCCTTACCGGGGGGATGAACCTGGCGCCTCTGGATTATCAGAAAGCCCTGTGCGATTCAAGTACTATGCTGCGCCGTTCACCGGGGTGCCACTACAGCCCCGCTGCGGAGCCCGAGGCTGAGCAGCGCCGCCTGAACCCGTAGCCGTCGGTCCCCGTGAGAGAGGGCGGCCCTGAGGACGCTCGCGTCCTCCGCGTGGTAGCGCACGACCTCCGGCCAGAGCAGCGGCAGGAGATCGCCGCAGGCGCTCTGCAGCCCATCGATGAGGAGCTTGCCCCGCGACCGTGCGTCCATCGCGGCGCTGAGCGGCCCGATGACCAGCGCGCGCTCCTCGCAGCTCCCGCGGGCGCCGTCTCCCAGCGCGAGCAGCGACTCGGCGCGCCCCAGCCGGGCCAGCCCGAGGTGCGCGGCCAGCCGCAGGCCGCGGTCCTGCTCGGCGAGCGCCTTCTCGAAGAGCGCCCGCGGCGGTTGCTTGAGCTCCGCCAGCCGCGCCAGCGCGGGCCGCCGCAGCGGCGCCGGCGAGTCCTCACCCGCGGCGCGGGTGAGGAGCTTCTCGAAGGCCGACCCGCGGGCCGCCTCGACGATGGCCAGGCGCAGCGCCGGCGCCTGCTCGTAGAGCTTGCCGAGCGCCGGCGCGGCGGCGCCCTCGTGGGCGCGGACCAGCGCCGCGCAGAGGAGCGGCGGGGTGGCCTCGCCCTTGAGCGCGCGGAGGAGCTCCTTGCCGAGCGCGGGGTGGGCGGGACCGACGGCCAGCGCCTGCAGCAGCGCCTCCGCCTCCGCCCCACCGGCAGCGAGCACTCCGCGGGTCCGCGCGAGCCCCTCCGCGTCGCGGAGCCTGAGCAGGGCGAGGAGCGCGGCGCGGGCCACCGCCGGATCCCCATCGCGGAGACCGGCGCGGAGCAGGCCGCGGTCCTCGGCGAGCCCGCGCTCGCCCAGCGCCTCGAGCGCCGCCGCCCGCAGCTCTGGCCTCGGCGAGCGGCTCGCCAGCGTCAGCGCGGCGCCGACGTCCTGGCCCTTCAGCGCCCCCAGCGCGCGCAGCGCCCCCGCGGCGGCGCCGGGGCGCGGCGAGGCCGCCAGCGCGAGGAGCCGCGCCCGCGGCTCGCCGCCGAGCACCGCCTGCCCCGCCGCAGCCGGCAGCTGCACCAGGCCGCGCAGCGCGAGCGAGGCCGCGCCGGCGTCGAAGCCCTCGAGCTCGTGGGTGAGCAGTCGCCGCGCCAGGCCCCGCACCTCCTCGAGCGTGCGCAGGCCTCGCAGCTCCTCGCGCCAGAGGTCGCCGCTGTGGTCGACGAAGCTCACCTCGTACTTGAGCGGCGGCAGGCCGGGGTGCACCCAGCCACGGCCGCGGATCCGGTGCAGCTTCGTGATCACTCGCTCGGCGCCGCGCTGGGCCTCGAGCCGCGGCCGCACCTCGCGGAGCCGCGCCTCCTCGCCGGCCGGCGCGGCCACCGCCTGGGGCAGGAGGCCCGCGTTGGCGAGCGCCAGCCGGCGCTCGAGCTCGCGGCGCACGGTCTCGGCGGACGGTCCTCCTGCGGTCCGGAGCAGCGGCGGGCGCGGGCCCGCCTCGGGGCGCGCCATCACGTCGAGCCCGGCGGCGAGGAGACGCGCGAGCGCCTCGTCGAAGCGGAGCAGCGCGCCCTCGAGACGGGACAGCGCCTCACGGAACGAGGCTCCCATCGCGCCCCGCGACTCCCCGCGCAGGCGGCGAGCCGCGCTGGCCGCGTCGCGGAGCGCCCCCTGCGCCTGCCGCACCTGGGCCGCTGGCACCAGCCCCATCGCCGCGGGTGCCGCGAGCCGCGCGAGCAGCGCGGCGCCGAGCTCGAGCTCGGGGAAGCCCACCTCGCCCGCCGGGAGCTGGAGCTCCTCGACGGTGGTCGGGGCTGGCTTCGCGCGCACCGCCGCGGCGAGCTCCGCCGCCGGCGCCAGGTCCGGCGCACAGGCGAGCACGTCCTTGAGGCGCGAGAGCGCCGGCTCACGCTCGCCGGAGAGGAGCTCCCAGCGCGCCCAGCGGAGCTCGCGGAGCGCGGAGAGGTAGTGGACGGTCGGGAGCTCGTCGAGCGCCTCGAGCGCTCGGCGCGAGAGACCCCAGCTGGCGGTCAGGGTGCGCCCGCCCGCGCGGAGCTTCAGGGTCACCCGGGTCAGATCCTTCTCCTGCGCGAAGACGCGCGGGTCGAGGACGAGGCGGTAGGTCCAGCCCTGGCTGTCCGAGCGCGAGGTCAGGTAGAGGGCCTCGTAGGCCTGCCCCTTCTCGTCGACGAGCTCCACCCCGCGGAGGTCGCCGTCCAGCAGCGCGAGGGGCTCTGGCGTGTGCAGCTCGAGGCTCGCGGTCAGCAGGTGCTCGCGCAGCCAGGCGGCGTCCTGCTGCCGCGCCGGCGCCGGCGCGACCAGCGTCGCCTCGACGAGCGCGAGCTCCGGCGGGTGCAGCGTGGCGAAGAGCCGGGCGTCCCCGCCCTCGACGCGCGCCATCAGGTTCGCGCGGGCCTCGCGGGCCTCGCGGCTGAGCGTGCGCTGCTCCTCGACCGCGCTCAGCTCGGCGGGCGGCTCCGGGCAGTCCGCAGCGGGCTCGAGGCGAGGCGGCATGGCGGGCGGTGGCGGATGGCAGGCTGCCACCGCGAGGAGCGCGAGCGGGAGCAGCCGCCCGCCCGATCTGCACTGGCTGCCCTGCGAGCGGCCGATCCTTGGACAAGTCATCGCCGACGACGCCTCCGGCACGGTGTGGACCTGGATTCTAGCCGAGTCCCTGGTCGGGTCCAACCGCTCCCCCGGCCAGCCTCGAGGCCACGCCCTGCGGTGATCCGCGCACCTGACGTCCCGGCGTGTTTGCTGTAGACTGGATCGCTGCGAACCTGGAGGCCTGCCATGGTGAAGCTGCTGAAGCGCGCCCTGCTCCTCTGTCTGCTCCTCGCCGCGATCCCGCTGCTCAGCTGTCTGGTGCCGGTCCATCATCGACACCACGGCCCTCGCGCGAACTGCCAGAACGTCTGCGGCTACTGGGGCGTGCGCGATCGCTGCGATCGGTTCTGCCGGGTCTGGGCCGCCGGTCGCTGCATGGCCTGGGAGTCGCGCTGCCGGCCGGAGCGCGCCTGCCTCCGCTACGAGACGCGCTGCTACTGAGCGCGACCCGCCCGCGCGTGTCCCTGCGCGAGGTGAGCCCTCAGAGCTCCCGCCTGCCCTCCAGCGCGCGGTTCAGGGTGACGCCGTCGGCGTACTCGAGGTCGCCCCCGATGGGCACGCCGCTCGCGATGCGCGTCACGCGCACGCCGAGCGGCTTGATCAGCCGGGCCAGGTAGAGCGCCGTCGCGTCGCCCTCGACGTTGGGGCTGGTCGCGACGATCACCTCCTGCACCTCGCCGCCTGCGAGCCGCGCGAGCAGCGGCTGGATGCGCAGATCGTCGGGGCCGACGCCGTCGAGCGGGGAGAGCACGCCGTGGAGCACGTGATAGCGGCCGCGGAAGCTCCCGGTGCGCTCGAGCGCCAGCAGGTCCTGCGGCAGCGCCACCACGCAGAGCAGGCTCGCGTCACGCCGCGCGTCGGCGCAGAGCGCGCAGGGGTCGCTCTCGGTGAGCTGGAAGCAGACCGAGCACTCCCGCAGCCGCTGCTTGACCTCCACGATGGCGCGGGCGAGATCCTCGGCGTAGCTGGGAGGCGAGCGGAGGATATGGAAGGCGAGCCGCGCCGCGGTCTTCTCCCCGATCCCGGGGAGGCGCGCGAGGTGCTGGATCAGCATGCTCAGGGGATCGGCCATGCGCGCTCGCTGGATCGGCCGCGCCGATCCGCAGGGGCTCCGGTCAGAGGAGTCCGGTCAGCTTGAGGTTGACCTGGCCGGTGACCTTCGCCATCTCCTGCTGGGCCACCTCGGCCGCCTTCGCCAGCGCCTGGTTCACGGCGGCGACGATCAGGTCCTGCAGCATGGCGCCCTCGGCGGGGTCGATCACCTCGCGCTCGATGTGGATCGAGAGCAGCTGCTGCCGCCCGTTGGCGACCGCCCGCACCATGCCGCCGCCGGACGAGCCCTCGACGGTCTTCTGGGCGAGCTCGGCCTGCACCTTGCCGAGCTCCTGCTGCATGCGCTGGGCGGTCTGCAGCAGGTCCTGGAAGGACGGTCCGCTCCCCTCGCTCATGGCTCATCTGCCTCCGTGGTGACAGACTCGATCACGGCCCCGAACTTCTCCACCAGGGCCCGCGTCATCGGGTGCCCCTCCGCCTCCTCGCGGAGCTCGCGGGCGCGCTCGGCCCGCGCGCGCTCCCGGTCCTCCATCACCGACATCTGCACGACCTGCGGCGAGGCAGCCTCGGAGGCCGTCATCTGGCGCACCTGGATGCCGAGGCGCCGGCCGGCGATCCGGCTGCACTCCGCCTCGAGCACCCGCCGCTTCTCCGCGTCCTGGGCGAGCTGCAGCGCGAAGGACCCCTCCGGATAGCCTAGCAGGATGCGGTCCCCGGACCACTGGAGGAGGCGCCCGCTGGAGTAGACCGAGGCGACCGCCGGGCGATCGGCCTCGAGCCGCTCGAGGAGCTGCCGCCAGCGCGCGAGGCCGTCGCCGGCGCCGGCGCCGCTGGCCACCTCGGCGACGGGCGACGGCGCGCGAGGCTCCTCGCGGGGCGCGGGAGGCAGCTCGGGGGCTGGCGCGGCGCGCGGCGCGCCTCCCTCCGCTCGCGTGCCCTCGCGGGCCGCCGTGGGCGGGCGCGGATCCTCGCTCCTCGGCTCGCCCGCTGACGGAGCTGCGGGAGCCGGCGTCCGCGACCCGCGCGGCTCGGCGGACCCGCCGCGAAGGGCGTCGCTCCTCGGGGGCTCGCCCGCTGGCGGCCCCGCGGGAGCCGACGCGCGAGGGCCGCGCGGCTCGGCGGACCCACCGCGCGGCGCGTCGCTCCTCGGCTCGCTGCGCTGCCAGGGCAGGCGCCCTCCCGGCCCGCCGCCCGCGGGCCCCGTCGGACCCGGCCGCGGCCCGCCGGTCGGCGCGCCCCCCGACCCCAGCCGCCCCTCGAGGCGCTCCAGGCGCTCGAGGAGATCGCCGAGCGGCAGGAGCGGCTCGGCGTGCACCATCTCGATCACCGCCATCTCGAGGAGCAGCCGCGGGAAGGCCGAGCGCGCCACCTCCTCGGCGGTGCGCGCGAAGCGATCGAAGTGCTGCGGCAGGAGCTCGGCGCCGGGGCCCTGCGCCTGCTCGCGGAGCTCGGCGAGCTCCGACTCGGTGCCGTCGACCAGGCCGGCGGGCTCTGCGCAGGTGCGCACGACGGCGAGGTCGCGCAGGTGCGCGAGGAACGCCTGGGCGAACTGCGAGAGGTCCTGCCCGCCCTCGAAGAGGCGGTCGATGACCGCCAGCGCGCCCTGCGCCTCGCGCGCGAGGAGCGCTCGCGAGAGCGCGAAGAGCACCCGCCGGTCCGCGACGCCGAGGACCTCGGCGACGCGCGCCGTGGAGATCGCGCCCGCCTCGGCGCCTTCGCTCGGCGTCGCCTCGCTCGTGTAGGCGATCACCTGGTCGAGCAGGCTCAGCGAGTCGCGCACGCTCCCCTCCGAGGCGCGCGCGATGAGGGCGAGCCCGGAGCGCTCGACGGCGACGCCCTCGCGCTCGCAGAGCGAGGCGAGGTGCTGCACGAGCACCGCGTCGGAGACGCGCTTGAAGTCGAAGCGCTGGCAGCGCGAGAGGATGGTCGCCGGGATCTTGTGCGGCTCGGTGGTGGCGAAGATGAAGACGACGTGCGGCGGCGGCTCCTCGAGCGTCTTCAGCAGCGCGTTGAACGCGCTCGTCGAGAGCATGTGCACTTCGTCGATGATGTAGATGCGGCGGCGGCAGCGCGCCGGCTGATAGCGCACGCTCTCGCGCAGCTCGCGCACGTCGTCGACGCCGGTGTGGCTCGCGCCGTCGATCTCCTGCACGTCGACGGAGGTGCCGGCGCGGATCTCCTGGCAGGAGGCGCAGGCGTCGCACGGATGCGCGCTCGCGCCCTGATCACAGTTGAGCGCCTTGGCCAGGATGCGCGCGACGGTGGTCTTGCCCACGCCGCGCGACCCGGTGAAGAGGTAGGCGTGGTGGACGCGCCCCGCCTCGATGGCGTTCTGCAGCGTCCGCGTCACGTGCTGCTGGCCCACCACGTCCTCGAACTGGCCCGGCCGGTAGCGCCGCGCGAGGACGACGTAGCCGCGGTGCTGGCCGCGCTCGCGGGGCGCCTGCGCGCCGCCCTCCGTCACCTCGGGCGCCCGGTCCTCGCGTCCCTCGGGGACGCTCCCGGATGAGGCGGGCGCCTCCACCTTCGGCTCAGTCTTGCGCTTGGTTGCCACGGGTCATGTCCAGGGGCTGCTGCTCTGAAAGCGCAGAGCGGCAGATGGTCGAGCGGCGCCGCACCGCGCAGAGGGCGGTCGTGCGGGGCTGCCGCGAGGGATAAAAAAACGGCTCCGGGTACCCGGTCCTCCCACTACCGTTGCTCCCTTCCGGGCCTGGCGGGGTTCATGGGATTCTCGTCACCCGGAGCCACAAGGGGTGCTGCAGCGGAGAGAGGGGGAGTCGAACCCCCGGTACCTTTCGGTACACACGATTTCCAATCGTGCACCTTCGGCCACTCGGTCATCTCTCCACGCGGGCCGCATGGGCTGGCGGAGAGAGAGGGATTCGAACCCCCGGTACGCTAGGCGTACACCTGATTTCGAATCAGGCGCCTTCGACCAGCTCGGCCATCTCTCCGACGGCTCTCTGAATTGTCGGTTGCGTCGACCTCCCAGGCGACCCGGACGACGGAGATTAGTCTCAGCGCCCGTGCTCGTCAATAGCTGCGTGATGGTGACGCGCGAGCCGCGCTCTCGTCTGCTCAGGGCAGCTTCAGGGCGTCCTGCATCTGGGTCAGCTCGAGCTGCAGGCCCAGCTTGCGCAGGGTGCTCGGCGGTACGTTCCGGGGCCGCTGCGGATGCGCCGCGGCAGGCGGCAGCACCACACGGACCGGCCGGCGGGTGATCAGGTCGAGGACGGCGGCGGTGAGATCGCGACCGGGCCGCCTCGTCTCCACGGTCCTGCGATCCCGGGGCTCCGACCTGTGGTACGAGCGATCGCGGCGGGTCTCGAGGCTCTGCGGCTCGGGCGCGGTCGTCCAGGCCGGCGAGAGCGCGGGATCTGGCGGCTCCAGCATGGCCGTACCAAAGGCGTCCGTCCGGGATCCCTTGAGGTCACGGCTGTCACGGGTCTCCCAGCTCGTCTCCTTCGGGCTCCAGGCCGGCTTCGTCTCCAGCAGGCTGGACCCGAGGGTCGAGAGCGGCACGTGCGAGGTCTGCTCGAAGAACGGCTTCTTGGCCGTCGCCGTGGTGCCCGAGGCGGCTGGAAAGGTCGGGGGCTTGGGCTGCTCCGGCAGCACTGGCTTCGCGTAGGTGTTCGTCAGCTTGGGGGCTGACGGCTTCGCGTCAGCCCAGGCGAGCTGGGCGAGCAGCAGGCAGAGACCGAGCGCTGAGAGGCGGAGCATCACCTCCTCGGCAAGCAAGCCAAAGGCCAGCAACCTCGGCCACCTGGCCTGAAGCGACCGCGTTGGATCCCGATGAGTTAGCGCGAGGCCGCGGCGGACACCCCGGGCAGGCGGCTAGGCGGCTGTCCACCAGAGGACCGGCCAGTCTCCGAAAACAGGAGCCAGCGCCGCTGCCGTGGGTGCCGCGCTTGACCCCTACCCCGGGCGGGCTCCAAGATAGGCCGTGCCATCCAGCGCCCCTCGCTCCCATGCGTTCCGGGTCGGGCTCCTGGTCGCCTCGATCTCCGCGGTGACGGTGCCGCTCGCCCTCGCGTTCCTCCCGCTCACGGCCTGGCAGGCGGACCAGCCCGCCGCCAACATCGCCCGGCACCTCGCGGCCCGACACAAGCTGGAGGTCGATCCAGCCAGCGTCCTCCTGCGCGGAGGGGGCAGCGACCTGTCGCCGCGCGAGGCCTACTTCCTCGCGCGCGCCGCCGGCGACAAGCACCGCGACCTCTACTTCGCCCACGTCATCGTCTCGGCCAGGGGGATCCCGGTCCACGCCTCGCCGGCCTTCGCGCTGTCGCGGACCAGCCTCGCCGACGAGCAGGAGCTCCGCTACGACGGCGAGCGCTTCCTCGCCTACGCCTCTGCCGTCGAGGGCAAGACCTCGACGGTGACCATCCTCGACCTCGACGGGCTCTCGCAGCGAGCGCTGGCCGACTTCAGCGGCTTGCAGCGCCTGCAGCAGCGGCTCACCAACTGGCAGGAGACCGGGCGCCTGCGCGGCCTCGACCGCGTCGAGGTGGAGCTCACGGTGCCGCGGCCACTGAGCCTCGCCTGGCAGGGCGGGCTGCTGCACGCGAGCGGCAAGGACGGCGCCTTCGAGGTCGTCGTCGACGCGCGCCAGGCGAAGGTGCTGCGCGGGCCGGCGCAGGCGCGCGTGGTGCGCATCGGCAAGCGGAGCTTCATCGCCTGGGCGGTCGACACGGTGCGGAACTTCTCCTTCATCGGCCCCGACAAGATCGCCTGGCTCGAGGACAAGTTCTACGGCGTCATCGACCGCGCGCGGCGCATCTCGGGCGCCTCGATCAGCGCCGTCGAGATCAAGGACGAGATGGCGCTGCCCGTGGTCGCCGCCGGCGGCGCGAAGATCGAGGGCTGGCCACCGCCGAGGCTGAGGCCGATCCTCGGCGGCGCGCTCAAGGGCGAGGGCGAGTGGGTGGAGGTGAAGGGGCCGTTCCTGCGCGCCGAGGCGGGGCAGCCGAGCTACTTCGCGATGACCTTCCTCAGGCCCGACGCCGAGCGGCTCTTCGCGCGCGTCTACTTCGTCGCCTGGGACCCGCGGCGGCTCGACCTGCGCATGGTCGGCGGCACCGCCGAGCCGCGCTCGGCGACGGGCGAGCTCGGCCGCGGCGTGATCCCGCGCGACCCCAAGCTGCTGCCCCGGGTGGTCGCCGCCTTCAACGGTGGCTTCCAGAGCATGCACGGCGACTTCGGCATGATGGAGGAGCGCCGCGTCTACTGCCCGCCGAAGCCCTGGGCCGCCACCGTGGCCCGGCTCGCCGACGGCGCCACCGGCTTCGGCACGTGGGACGGCAACGCCAAGGCGGGCTGGACCCCCGAGTGGATCAGCTCCTTCCGGCAGAACCTGACGCCGCTCGTCGAGGACTCGCAGTTCAACCCCTGGAAGCGGGGCTCCTGGGGGGGCGGCGCCGGCTTCCTCACCGGCTCGGGGCCGACGGCCTACATCATCCGCTCCGGCCTCTGCCTGCACGCGAGCGGCCACGTGATGTACGTCCTCGGCAACCCGGTCGACGGCCCCACGCTGGGCAAGGCGATGCAGCGCGCGGGGTGCAACTACGGCATGGAGCTCGACATCAACTCGGGGCACGTCGGCTTCGAGTTCTTCAACGTGCTTCGCGCCGGCGAGACGGAGCCCGAGGGCTTCGTCGAGGAGAAGTACTTCGCCCGTCACGGCACCTACCCCGGCGTCGACTCGCTCCGCTACTTCATGCGCGAGGTGGTGCGCGGGACGGGCAACTCGCCGGTGCCACGCTACCTCGGCCGCGAGGCGCGCGACTTCTTCTATCTGGTCGCCCGCGACACGCTGCCGGGGCCCGACCTCGCCGGCGCCGGCAAGGAGGCGGGGCGCTGGACCTCGGCCGCGCTGCCGCCCGCCGCGCTCCGCTTCCCGCAGGCGATGACCCGCGCCTTCGTCCTCCCCGGCGGCGCCAGCCCGGCGAAGAAGGAGCGGCGGGTCCACGTGGTGAAGCTCGACCTGCGCTGGCTCGAGCCGACGCTCTGCCTGCCCAAGGGGGACGCGGGCTGCCTGGGGCCGGCGGCGACCGCGCCGGCGGCGACGAGCACGGGCACGGCGGCCGCGGGCACGGGCACAGCGATGCCCGCGGCGGCCGCGCCCGAGCGGCCCCTCGCGGTGCTGCCGCTCGGCGACTTCGGCCCCGGCCGGGCGCTCGTCGCCGACGGCAAGGCGCTCGCTGGCACGGCCGGCGCATCCGCCAGCCTGGTCCTGCGGCCGCGCCGCCCCGAGGGCCCTGCGCTGCCGGCGGTGGCCGCGCGGCCCGACGCCGAGGTGGGCTCGATCAGCGTGCAGGGCGCCTCCTCGGCCGCGCTGGCCGGGCCCGCGGGACGGCCGCTCGCCGCCGTCTGCGCTCTGCCCGCCGGCAAGCGCACCGACAGCCTCGACGAGGTGACGCTCCTCTACGCGAGCGGGATCGGCGCCTCCGCCGAGGAGCTGCGCGCCGCGCTGGCGGCCGCGGGCTGCCGCGAGCCCGTCCTCCTCGGCCACGCCGAGCCGCTCGTCCTCGCGAAGGACGGCGCCGGTGGCTTCCAGACGATCTTTGGCGACGTCTTCCCGCCCCTCGCGACGACGCCCGCGCTGGTCCTCCGCCGCAGCCGGGCCAGCTTCGGGCCCCGCATCTTCACCCACGTCAAGGTGCAGCCGCGCTCGGTCTGGACCGCGGCGCAGCCCGAGCGGACGCGCGCCTCCGCGCTCCACCACGCGAAGAAGACGGCGGCCGAGCTGGGCCTGCCGCCGCCGAAGAGCCTCGACGAGCTCTGCCGGGCGCCCTACGCCGAGGTGAAGGAGCTCCGCCAGTACCGCTACCGCGACCCGCTGACCGGCCGCACCTGCGGCGCCGACGACGGCGCGCTGGTGGGCAAGGGCAAGCGGAAGGTCAAGGCCACCCCCGCGCCCGACGACGGCGCGGTGGCGCCGGTGAAGAAGCCGCGGGTCAAGTCGGTCGACGACTCCACGCCGACAGGCAAGGGCAAGGTCCGCGGCAAGGTCAAGGGCGACGCCGACGGGGCGAAGACGGTGAAGAAGAAGAAGCGGCGCAAGGTGGCGGACACGGACGCCAAGCCGGCCAGGAAGGCAAAGAAGAAGCGGCGCCCGCGCACCCCGTGATCATCGGCGGCGGCTCCGTGGCGCTGCTCCCGAGCTTTCGCACGGGGAGGGCGATCGAGGGGCTTGACGGACCGGGCCCGGCTGGGCATATTCAGCCCCGGTACGTAGCACGCGCCTGTAGCTCAGTTGGATAGAGCAACGGTCTACGGAACCGTGGGTCGGCAGTTCGAATCTGTCCAGGCGCGCTGAAGACCAAGCCCTGCTGGCACCGCCGGCAGGGCTTTTTGCTGTCTGCGCCAGCGAAGCGCTAGCGCTCCCACTGAGGGTATCGACGACGCCGTGGCAGCGGACCGACTGACCGGCCGCAGACCCTCTGGCCAGCCAGCGGCCACGATCGCCGTCCGGCGCCTCAGCGGATCTCGCGCCAGGCCTCCAGGCTCGGGGCGCCCAGCGTCGCGCCGCTCGCGACCGGGTTGCCGAGGTGGCTCGCCGTGGCGGAGCCTGGCCCGATCGCCGACATGCTGAGGATCACCCGGGTGCCGCCGCCCGCGAGCGACATCCCGCCCGCGCGTCCCGCGACCTGGGTCAGCGACTCGGCCGTCTTGACGCCCGTGGCGCTGTCGATCGAGATGCG
>JAKLHH010000479.1 GCA_022710245.1 Myxococcota bacterium | reverse complement strand
GCGCCGGTGAAGGCGCCCCGCTCGTGACCGAAGAGCGCGGACTCCAGCAGCTGCTCGGGGATGGCGCCGCAGTTGACGCAGATCAGCGAGCGATCCCGGCGGGGGCTGGCCGCGTGGATGGCGCGGGCGATGACCTCCTTGCCGGTGCCGGTCTCGCCGAGGATGAGGACCGGGATCGCCGAGCGGGCGAGGCGCTTGACCGTGTCGTAGATGTCGATCATCGCCGGGCTGCGGACCACGGTCTTGGTGTCGGCGCGGCGGGGCACCTCGGCCGCGGCCACCTCGCTCGTCTCCACGCGCGTCTGGCGAGGGGCGTGCTGGACGCGCTCGACGACGGAGGAGTGCTGCGCCGCCTTGCGCGTCACCTCGAGCAGCTCGTCCGGCGAGGTGGCGCAGTCGGGGAAGAGCCCGACGCCGCAGAGGAGCACCGGCTCGTGAGGCTGGCGGCCCTCGACGATGCCGCGGGCCAGCTCTAGCGGCGCGGCGTCTGTCGTCTCCGGGAGGGCGATGGCGATCTCGTCGGCGCCAAAGACCCCGACCCGGTCGTAGGGGCGGAGCAGCCGCTGGATGCGGGGGCACCAGCTGCTGATGGTCCCGGTGCCGCGTCGGTCGGTCCGCACGATGAGCAGCCCCAGGCGGTGAGCGAAGGCGCGGCTCCGCGCGAGCTCGTCCTCCAGCTCGGAGACGAAGCGGTCGTAGCCGACCAGCGCGCGCCCGTGCCGCTCGGTGGGCCCGAGGAGGTGGAGGCCGATGCTGACCGCGCCGAGGCGCACCTCGTCCTCCTGGCCCATCGTCCCCTGCTCGACGCGAGAGCCGTTGAGGAAGGTCCCGTTGGTGCTGCCCAGGTCCTCGACGGAGACCGCCCCACCCTGGAGCACGAAGCGCGCGTGGCGGCGGGAGACCGTGGCCTCGTGCACGGCCACGTCGGCGGAGGCATCACGCCCCACCACCACCTCGCGCCCCGACACCAGCGGGACGACCTCGACGCCATTGCGCAAGTAGAGCACCAGGGAGACACGCTGCTCTGCGGCCCTGGAGTGTGAGTCGTGGAAGGTGGAGGTCTCGGAGTCTTTGGTGAAACCCATGGAGTCCCTTGAACCACCCACGCGGCACAGCGACTGCGCCGAAGTGCGCCTCAGCCTAGCACGACGGCTGGAGGCTGTACCACGGCCTTCTGGCAATCAGGGAACGGTGACGAGCTGCTCCGGCTCGTAGACCAGGTCCCCCCAGTGGGTGGCGGCGACGTCCGCGAAGCAGGGCTGCTGGCAGGTGCCGGAGCTCCCGCCCGCGGTGCAGGTGGTGCCGACCCCGTCGTCGAGCGGGTTGCTCGGGGTCGTGCTCGGATGGAGCGACTTCGAAGCTGTGAGCGCACGAGCTCCGGCAGACCGGCGGCGCTGCAGCGTCAGCGCTTGAGCAGCGCGAGCAGCGAGCCGGCCGCGATGGCAGTGCCGATGACGCCGGCCACGTTCGGTCCCATGGCGTGCATCAGCAGGTAGTTCTGCGGGTCGGTCTCCTGCCCGACGTTGTGCGCCACGCGGGCCGCCATCGGCACCGCGGAGACCCCGGCCGCGCCGATCAGCGGGTTCACCGGCGTCCCCGGCAGCCGCGACATCAGCTTGCCGAGGAGCACGCCGCCCGCCGTCGAGAAGGCGAAGGCCACGCTGCCGAGGAGCAGGATCTTGATCGTCGCCCAGCGGAGGAACCCGTCGCCGTCCATGGTGACCCCGACGCAGAGCCCGAGGACGATGGTGATCAGGTTGATCAGCTCGTTCTGCGAGGCGCGCGCCAGCCGCTCGGTGACGCCGCACTCGCGGAGCAGGTTGCCGAACATGAGCAGGCCGATCAGCGCGGTCGCCGCCGGCACGATCATCGCGCCGACGACGGTGACGATGATGGGGAAGACGATGCGCTGCCAGCGCACGACCTGGAAGTCGCCCTCCATGCGGATGCGGCGCTCGCGCTGGCTCGTCAGGAGGCGCATCACCGGCGGCTGGATCAGCGGCACCAGCGCCATGTACGAGTAGGCGGAGACCGCGATGGGGCCGAGCAGGTGCGGTGCGAGCTTCATCGTCAGGTAGATCGAGGTGGGCCCGTCGGCGCCGCCGATGATGCCGATCGCCGCGGCCTCCTGCGGCGTGAAGCCCAGCCAGTAGGCTCCCAGCGAGGCGGCGAAGACCCCGAGCTGCGCGGCGCCGCCGAGGAGCAGCGTCTTCGGGTTGGAGAGGAGGGGCCCGAAGTCGGTCAGCGCCCCGAGCCCGAGGAAGATGAGCGGCGGGAAGATCTCCAGCCGCACGCCATAGGCGAGGTAGTGGAAGAGCCCGCCCATCTCCTGGCCGTGCGGCGGGGCCATCAGGCCGTTCATGGGCAGGTTGGCCATCAGCGCGCCGAAGCCGATGGGGACCAGCAGCAGCGGCTCGAAGCCGCGCACGATGGCGAGGTAGAGGAGCAGCCCCGCCACCCCGAGCATCACCCCCTGCTGCCAGCTCAGGTGGGCGAAGCCGGTCGCCTGCAGGAACTCGGTCACCTCAGGCCTCCGGCTTGTAGCGGATCAGGTGATCCCCGACCTGCACCGAGGCGCCCTGCGTGACCGAGACCTCCTCGATGTCGCCCGCGCGCGGCGCGTAGATATAGGTGTCCATCTTCATCGCGTCGAGCATCACCACCGGCGCCTTGGCGTCCACGTGGCTGCCCACCTGCACGAAGATCTTCTGCACGATCCCCGCGAGCGGCGCGAGGATGGCGTTCGGGTCTCCCTTGATCGGGGTGCCGTTCGGGTGCATCGGGTGTGAGGGGCTGGGCGCCGGCGAGGCCGGCGCGGCGGCCACGACCGGCGCGGGTGCGCCGAGCGAGGGCAGCGGCGAGAGGAAGTTCTCGCCGGCGACCCGCTCATCGTCCTCGAGGACCTGGACGGTGACGTCATAGACCTTGCTGTTCACGGTGATCCGGAGCTTCTTCATCGCTTGCGCTCCACGCGGTGAGAGATCATGACGTCCATGCGACCGGCGCGGGACCAGCGCTCGACGGTGGGCTCGCGGTGGACGTGCACATGGTGGACCTTGACGGGGGCCTGCAGCGCCTCGCGGGCGGCGGCGGTGAGCACCGCGACCAGCTCCTCGCCCAGCTCCGCCTCCGCCTGGGCCTGGGCCTGGGCCTGGGCGGCGGCGGCGGCGGCGGGCCGCGGCCGGCCGAGCGCGCGCAGCAGGTAGAAGACCGCCGTGAGGGTGATCATGCCGAGCATCACGATGCCGAAGGCGAGCAGGGTGGTGAGGTACGGGTTCTTCATCGGCGCCTCACAGCGGCAGGTTGCCGTGCTTCTTCTGCGG
Organism: Myxococcota bacterium; assembly: GCA_022710245.1. Next base: position 2,912 of record JAKLHH010000479.1, on the reverse strand, counting down.
CCGCAGATCGCGCTTGGCCCTGAGGATGCCGAGCCGCTCGATCAGCAGGCGCCGCGTCCAGGCAGGGCGGATCACGTCGTCGAGGTGGAAGGCCTCGGCGGCGCGGTACGGGTTGGCGTGGGTCTGCCGGTACTCGCGCACCTTCTCGACGAAGAGCGCGTGGGGGTCGGCGGCCGCGTCGAGCTCCTTGCGGCTGAGCACGCGGACGGCGCCCTCGGGGCCCATCACGGCGATCTCGGCGCTCGGCCAGGCGAGCACCGAGTCGGCGCCGAGGTCCTTCGAGCACATGGCGAGGTAGGCGCCGCCGTAGGCCTTGCGCAGGATGACGGTGAGCTTGGGCACCGTCGAGGCCGAGTAGGCGAAGAGCAGCTTGGCGCCGTGGCGGATGATGCCGCCGTGCTCCTGGGCGACCCCGGGCAGGAAGCCGGGCACGTCGACCAGGGTGACGAGCGGGATGTTGAAGACGTTGCAGGTGCGGACGAAGCGCGCCGCCTTGTCCGAGGCGTTGATGTCGAGCGCGCCGGCGAGGACCAGCGGCTGGTTCGCCACCACGCCCACCACCATCCCGCCCAGGCGGCCGAAGCCGGTGACGATGTTCGGCGCGAAGGCGCCCATGATCTCGAAGAAGCTGTCGTGGTCGAGGAGGTGCTCGATGATCGCCTTGACGTCGTAGGCGGTCCGCGCGTCGTCGGGCATCAGCCCGTCCATCATCGCGTCGTCGACGAGCGTCTCCGGCAGGGGGGCGTCGGCGGGCGTCTCCAGGTTGTTCTGCGGCAGGTAGGAGAGCAGCCGCTTGACCAGCTCCACCGCGTGGCGGTCGTCGCGCGCGATGAGGTGCACGTTCCCCGAGATGGCCGCGTGGGCCATGGCGCCGCCCAGGTCGTCCTCGCTGATCGCCTCGCCGGTCGCCGCCTTGATCACCTCCGGCCCGGCGATGAACATCACCGAGGTGCGCTCGACCTGGATGAGGAAGTCGGTCAGCGCCGGCGAATAGGCGGCGCCGCCCGCGCAGGGCCCGGCGATCACCGAGATCTGCGGCACCACGCCCGAGAGAAGGGTGTTGTGGTAGAAGATCTGGCCGTAGCCCGAGAGCGCCTCGACGCCCTCCTGGATGCGGGCGCCGCCGCTGTCGTTGAAGCCGACGACGGGCAGGCCGCACTTGAGCGCGGTGCGCAGCCCCTCGACGATCTTGGCGGCGTGGAGGGCGCCCACCGCGCCGCCCCCGACGGTGAAGTCCTGCGAGTAGGCGATCACCGCGCGGCCCGCCACCTCGCCCTTGCCGGTGACCACGCCGTCGCCGGGGAGGTCCTTGCCCCCGAGCTCGGCGCAGCGGTGCTTCACCCAGAGGCCGTACTCGACGAAGCTGTCGGGGTCAAAGAGGAGCGCGAGCCGCTCGCGCGCGGTGAACTTGCCCTGCTGGTGCTGCTTCTCGATCCGCTCGCGACCGCCGCCGGCTTGCAGCCGGACGCGCGCCTCCTCGAGCTCGTGAAAGCGACGTTCCAAGGTCATCGTCCTCTCCGGTTCGGTTCGACCCGACCGCAGTGGGCCCGAAGGACCCTCGCCTCCACCCCGCCGATCCCACTGCCAGTGCCACGATGATGGAAGACGCCGAGGTCTCGGGTCACCTGGGGGCAGGCGAGCGCCTGGCTGCGGCGCACCTTCTCCTGCGTGCATCTCTTGCCGTCGGGGGATACTCCCCGAGCCAGAGGAGGCTACCAGCAGGTGACGAAGGTGTCCACGACGGCTCCTTGATCTCGCTCGCCGGGCAGGTTGCACCCGATTGGTGTTCTAGACCCAAAACAAGCGCATATCGCCTACTGCGGCGGGCGATACCGTCGGCGATGCGGCGTCGCAATTGCGGGTCCTCGCGGCCTGCGGCCGCTCCGGGATGAGACCGCCGCAATTCCTCGGCGTACCACAAGTACGCCTTCGTCGGCGCTCCTTGCCTCCCCTCGGTCTCCCCCGCCTCGCTACGGCTCATGCGCTTGTTTTGGGTCTAGGCTGACGCCGCCGATCCATCCCAGCTGGCGGCGTTGCGCCTCCTCGAAGCGCCGAGAGTGCGACTTCGTCGGCACGCCTTGCCACCCGGGCGCCTCGCCAACCTCGGTCGCTCGACTTGCTCTGTCACAGGCCCTAGGATCGCGAGATGGTCCCCCGCGCCCCGCTCGCCATGACCCTCCTCCTCCTCGGCTGCGCGCGGGTCGGCTTCACGCCCTCCGCCCCCTCCCCCAGCGACGGCAGCGGCGATCGACCTGGCGACGTGCAGCGCTCCGACGGGTCCGCTCTCGACAGACCCTCCGACGTGCCGTCGCGGCCGCCTGAGGCGCGGCCGCCCGAGGGCCCTCCCGACCTGCGTCCTCCCGACCTGCGTCCTCCCGACCTGCGTCCTCCCGACCTGCGTCCTCCTGACGCGCCCCCGATCACGACTGCCGTCTGGACCTTCGCCGGCGGCAGCGACCAGCTCGCCGTGGCTCCGAGTCACGGCAGCCTCGGCACCCCCGCGCTCAGCAACACGCCGGGCTCGCGCACCTACCCGGCCTACTGGGCCGCGCCCGATGGCGTGCTCCACCTCTTCGGCGGCAGGGGCGGGTCGGGCGCGGCGCGCTATGCGGACCTCTGGCGCTTCGAGCCGGCCGCCGCGCTCTGGACCTGGGTCGGCGGGGCGAGCGCCCCGAGCGCCGCCGGGAGCTGGGGGCAGCAAGGCGTGCCCGCGAAGACCAACCTCCCCAGTTCCCGCGACTCGAGCCTCTTTGGCCTCGCGCCCTCCGGAGTCCTCTGGCTCTACGGCGGCGCCGGCCTTGACGCCACCGGCAAGAGCGGCCACCTGAGCGACCTCTGGCGCTACGACCCGCAGGCCACGACCTGGACCTGGGTCGCGGGGCCGCAGCTCGCCGGGCAGGCCCCGGTCTTCG
>JAKLHH010000478.1 GCA_022710245.1 Myxococcota bacterium | reverse complement strand
CGATCGCCGCGAGGCCGCGCAGGAGCTCGGAGCCCAGCCCGAGGAGCGCGGTCGGCCGCACCAGCTGCGCAGCCACCAGGCTGAGCAGCAGGAGGCCGAAGGCGGGCAGCAGCAGGCGCCGCCGCGTGAGCTGGCAGGTCAGGTTGGCGAGCAGGACCAGCCCGAGGATGCCGCCGAAGACGAGGAGGTTCACCGTCCAGGTCGAGCCGAAGAGGAGCGAGAGGCTGACGACGTTGCTCGTCTCGAGCAGGAAGAACGCCGCGCCGAGGAAGAAGTAGGGCAGCTTGAGGCGTCGCTGGCCGCGCGGCAGGAGCCAGAGCGAGCCCGCCGCCAGGATCAGGACGAGCGCGAGGAAGGGCAGGTAGTGGGCCGGGACCCGGGGGCCGCGCAGGTAGAGGAAGGGCCAGTCGTCCTCGGGGACCAGCTCCTCGCGGAGCTCGCCGCTCGGCGGGCCGGCCCGCACCTCCCCGCCCGCGAGGTGGCTGACGAAGAGCTGCCCGTTGGAGTAGCCGAGCGGCTCGGCGACCATCGTCGCGCCCTGCTCGAGGCCCCGCTCGACGAGCGCGGCCAGGCGGCGCTGCATCCAATGGGTGTTCGCGGCGAAGGTCAGCGCCACCTTGCCGCCCGGCCGGAGCAGCCGCCGCACCTGGCGCAGCGACTCCAGGGTGTAGACGAAGTTGTCGAGCCGCACCGAGGAGAAGGAGGAGAGCAGGGTGTGGCTGTCGAGGAACCCGAAGACGACCAGCGCGAAGCGCTCGCGGGAGCGCTGGAAGTAGGAGCGCGCGTCGTCGATCACCAGCTCCACGCGCGGGTCGGCGAAGGGGCGCTCCGGGTGTAGCTCGCGGCCGAGCCGCGCGATGGCGGGGTCGATCTCGACGGCCACCACCCGGCGACCGGTGCGGCGGAGCGCGGCGGCCGTGTCGTTGCCCGTCCCCGCCCCGACGATGAGGATGGGGCCCTGCGGGAGACGCGCGTCGTCCAGGTAGGGGGCGTCATAGAGCGCGCGCCAGGAGCGGAAGAAGGTGTGCTCTCGCGGGCGCGGGCGGAGGTCAAGCATCATCTGGTGGTAGTCGTTGTTGACCGTGAGCGCGTGGCCCATGACCTGGTCGAGCTGCACCGGCTGGCGGCGCTCGCGGTCGAAGATCGCGCGCAGCGGCTCCAGGTAGATGCGGTAGTACGGGGACCAGACGAACTGCCCCGCGAAGGGGAGCACGGCGAGCACCACCAGCCCCGCGCTGAGCAGCGTGGAGACGTACCCCCAGGCGCTGCGCTCGAGGACGGGCAAGAGCAGCGCGAGCCCGACGGCGAACCAGAGGAGCGGGCCCAGCTGCGCCCGGGCGAGGAGCGCGAAGAGGACGATGCCGAGCAGGCTCCCGCCGACCTCGGCGCTGTACGCGCGGAGCGGCGGCAGCGCGCCGAAGAGCTGGCCGATCCACTGGCCGAAGCAGACGAAGACGAGCGCGGCCGAGAGGTAGACGAGCGGCAGCACCACCCAGAGGCTGATCCAGCCCGCGTGCTGCCCGATCAGGCCGCGGGGCGCGCCGATCCAGATGTACTCGTCGACGGTGCCGGGGTTGAGGTGGCGGAACCCGGCGAACGCCAGCGGGACCAGCACGGCGAGGGCGAGCGCGGGCACGAGCAGCCGCGAGAGCCGCCAGCGCCGGCCCGAGAGGAGCGCGCCCACGCCGAGGCCGAAGAAGGCGGCGATCAGCACGAAGTTGGAGTAGTAGGCGACGATGCGGACGCAGGCGCCGATCCAGCGGATCAGCGCCAGCTCCCAGAAGAGCGCGGCGGCGCCGCAGAGAAAGAGGCGGAGCGCTGGGGGCAGCATCAGCCGGGCGGGCGCTCACCGGGCCAGCGCTCGCCGTTCCAGCACATCTCCCAGAAGGCGAGCTCGTAGCGGGACGCGGCCAGGAAGATCTCGCGCAGCCGGTCGCGGACCGGCTGCGTCGCGTCGCCCGCCAGCCTGTCCAGCTCCTCCATCAGCCAGTCGGCGGCCTGGCGGAAGTCGGGCGAGCTGTACTGGCGGATCCAGTCGAGGTAGGGGGAGCCCGCCGGCGGCTTGCGTCTCACCAGCTCGCCGGCCAGCTCGGCGTGACCCCAGGCGCAGGGCAGCAGGGCCGCGACCCGCTCGGCGGCCTCGCCGGTGGCGGCGACGCGCACCATGAAGTCCGCGTAGGCGCGCGTCGTGGGCCACGGCTCTCCGGCGGCGAGCTCGACCGCGGAGACCCCGAGCCGCCGGCCGTGCCCGCGGTGGAGCTCCATGTCGATCTCCAGGGTCAGGTGGAGCAGGCGCGCGAACCAGATCATCGACTCGAGCTGGTCGGCGCGGGCGGCGGCCATGCCGAGGACGCGCGCGTAGTCGATCAGGTAGAGGTAGTCCTGGCGGACCCAGCGCTCGAAGCGCTCGGCCGCGAGGGTACCGTCGGCGAGGCCGGCGATGAACGGGTGCTCGCGCTGGCTCTGCCAGACCGCCGCCGCGGCGGTCGTCAGCTCGGAGATGATCTTCGACATCCTGCGCCTCCCGCTGTGCTGGGCCGAAGGCCTGTCCCGCCACGACTCTAGCACAGATCTCCGAGGGGGCGGGCGGAGGGCGCAGGGGCCAGCGCGGGGACGGGCGCAGGCGGGCACGGCGCGGGGGCCAGCGCGGCCGGGACCGGGCCTCGGATCAGCCGGGAGCGGGGATACTCAGCGGAGGACGAGGGCTCGCCGCAGGACGAGGGCTCGGGGGACGATCACTTGCAGAGATCGAAGTTCGGCGTGGTCGCCGTGGTGGTGGGGCTCTGCGTGATCTTGACGCGGGTGATGCTCGCCGGGGCGAGGCCGTTGTTGATGAACTGCAGCACGAGGTCGCCCTTGCTGATGCAGTTGCCGGTGAGCACGAGCCGGTACCCGTTCGCGTCCGCCGTGTCGTCGGCGCCCTTCAGCACCACCTGCGCGGTGGAGACGGTCTTGCCGCCCGCGAAGTCCCAGGTGATCGCCTCGCTGCCCTTGCGCAGCGCCACCGAGGCGTCGCCCTTGGTGCCTCCCATCCCCATCATGCCGCCGCTCAGCGGGCGGTACTCGATCACCACCTCCTTGGTGGTGTCGAGGAGCGCGACCCGATACTGCATCGCGCCCGGCACGCCGGTGTCGTTGAAGGTGAGCGGGATGGTGCCCTTGCCCTCGACGGAGGGGGCGTAGCCGCTCGTGCCAGCGTCGTAGTCCACGTGGTCGCGCAGGCGCACGCAGCCGATGACGCCGTGGTCCTCGAAGATCTTCTGCACCACGGCCTCCTGGCCGGGCGCCGCCTGCTTCACCTCGTCGACGATGGCCAGACCGGCCTGCAGGAAGTTGGTGCTCGCGGTGAAGCCGAGGAGGGCCTTCCAGATCGCCGGGTCGAGCACCTTGGCGCCGACCTTGCCCCGCGCCTCCCAGAGCGCGCCGCTGAAGATCTCACCGTCGACGTGCTCCTCGCCCACGACGTGGTCAGGGCACTTGAAGGAGCGGGTCAGGTCGCGGGCCTGGCTGCCGAGCGAGTAGGCACCGAGCATCGGGTTCTCCAGGAAGGAGCAGGCCATGTAGTCGGCGATGCCCTCGTTGATCCCCTTCGGGGTCGGGTCCACGCCGTACTTGTCCACGGCAGGCGACATCAGGCGGTTGCCCCCGACCATGCGGTGCGTGAACTCGTGGTAGATGACGGCAGCCTCGAAGGAGAAGTTCACGTCGCCGAAGGAGGGCACCAGGTTGTTGTAGCCGAAGACGATCCCCTCCTCGCCGTTCAGGATGTCGATCCCGAAGAGCTGCTTGAGCTGGTCGGCGCCGTCCTTGGGGATGTAGGCGGCGTTCGGCACGCCGACCCATTTGCCGAACATATCGACGAAGCCCTGCACGTTGACGATGGCGCGGATCGGCTTGTCGACCGCGGTCAGCCCGAAGGTCTTCTTGTAGTGGTCCGCGATGGTGGTGACGTGGTGGTACATCATGATCTCGGCGAAGGAGTCGCCGCCGTCGATGTCGGAGGCGGGCGGCACGTACTGCAGGTAGCTGCCATCGGCGCCCGGCTTCACCTTCTGCGTCAGCTTGCAGAGGGAGCCGCTGACGGCCATCGTGCCGAGGTTGAGGTTGATCTTCTGGCCGCCCTCGGCGTTGATGCAGTTCCAGACGTTGACGTAGCTGCCCACCAGCAGCCCCTTGGGGTCGGTGATGGACTGCAGCAGCACGCGCGTCGTCTTCTTCTGGTCGTCGACGGGGTTGCTCCTGTAGACATTGGCCGCCGGGCCTGGCGCCTCGCCGCGCACGGTGTCGGTGCGCGCGTCGGCGGCGCCTCCGCCGTCGGTGCGCATCCCGTCGCCGGAGGTGACGCCGTCGCTCGCCGGCGTCGAGGTGGTGGTGCAGGCCGGCGTGGCCAGCGCGAGGAGCGCGAGGGCCGCGAGGGACGGGAGGGACACGAGGGTCAGAGGGGCTCTCATCGGCGCACCTCCGCACTGGCGGCAGCGTGGCCCGGCAGGGGGTCGAGCACGATCCCCCTGCGCCAGCCGAGGTAGGCGCCGCTCACCGCGTCGACGAGGTGGACGCGCCCCTGCGGGTCGACGGTGAAGGGGAGCATGACGCGGTAGACGAGGCGAGGTCCCGCGGCGAGGACCGCGAGGCGGACCGTGGCGCCCCGGGCGTCCCGGCCAGCGAGCCCCAGCGCGTGGAGCGCGGCGCGCGTGGCGGCGGCCGCGCCTTGCGCGGGGCGGGTGGAGGTGAGCCGGAGCGGCTCTGCCTCGCTCGCCACGGCACGGACCTGGCCCGTGTCGTCGAGGGAGACGGTGACGAACGCCCCCTCGACGGGGAGGCCCTGGACCAGCTGCTGAAAGCGGGCGACGCGGAGGCCGGTCGTGCCCTGCACGTCCACGAGCTGCAGCGCGGCCGCGTCGGCGGGCACGAAGAGGGCAGGGTGCGCGGCGAGGAAGTGGCGCGCGCGCTCGGCGTCGGTGGCGCCGGCGACGCGGACGCGCAGCCCGCGGATGGCAGCGGGTCGGGTCCGCTGCGCGGCCCACTGCACGGCGTCCTCGCCGACGCCCAGCTCGCGGATCGCCCTCGACGCCCTCGCCCTCTCTCGCTGGAAGTGGACCCGCGCGGTCACCTCGCTGCGGGCCGTGGCCGGCAGCAGGCCTGCCAGCAACATCAGTGTGAAGGGCCAACGCATTATGCTCTCCTTGCCAGGGTGGGCGGCGGACCGGGCTACAGACTCGAGCGAAACATAGCACGCCGCGAGTCGCCGCAATGAAACGGTGGGCAGCGCTGCGCCATTCTCGCTGCGTCGCGTGACGGGGGACGGGGGACGGTGCCGCTCCGGGGCGCGCAGGTGCCAGCTGGCACCTCCGGGCGCGCCCGCGCGGGTAAGCCGGCGAGCTCGCAGGCCCGCGGCGCGGAGCGTCATGAGGGCCGCCAGCGCTGGAGACAGTTGACCCCTTTGGCTGGCTGGCCCTTCAGCCACTCGGAGATCGCGCGTGGTTTCTAAGTGGTTGATCAGTCGATGGGGGTATGGGCGGTGCTGCGCAGAGTCCCGGCCCGACCCTTGCACAACTGTGGGTTACCAACGAGCGAGTGAGGGCCTCGGTGATGAAGTCGAGCCACCTGAACCTGACGTGTGTCCTCGTCCTGGCGGTCGCGGTCGCGGGCTGCGAGGGGGGCATCTACACCGATGGCGACTGCGCGGACGGCAAGTGCGACGGCACCAATCCAGGCACCGGCTCGCCCATCACGGGGCCGACCTCGCCGGGCACCGCCAAGCTGCCGAGCTGCAACGACGACGCCCAGTGCGTCGCGCCCTACACCTGCAACACGAAGGTCGGCAAGTGCGTGCCGCCGTCCGCCAAGGACAGCGGCCCCTGCGACCCCATCGAGGGGAACAACTGCCCCTCGGGCCAGCAGTGCATCTCGGGCGTCTGCATGCCGCCGCCCGGCGCTTGCGGCACGAACGACGACTGCCCGATCGGCTACCTCTGCCTGAGCGGCGTCTGCACGCCGGACGGCGGCCCCGGCAGCGGCGGCAAGCCCGGCTGCGCGAAGAACGCGGACTGCCCGGCCGGACAGATCTGCCTGAGCGGCGTCTGCAAGTCGCAGGAGGTCTGCAACATCCCGCACGCCGCGGACCGCATGGCCGGCACCTGGAAGCTGGACAGCACGCTCCACGTGCGCGACGGGCTGGAGGGCATCACCGCGGGGTTGCTCTCGGTGGGCACCTTCATGCAGAACGTCATCGACG
>JAKLHH010000477.1 GCA_022710245.1 Myxococcota bacterium | reverse complement strand
CCGCGGCGGCCCAGCGCACGGTTGATCGCGCGAGCGATGCGGATGCCGAGCGCACGGAGCCCCCGCGAGAGGGCCTCCGCGCTGTCCGCCTCGATGATGAGGTGCAGGTGACGCCGCTCGAGGGCGAAGTGGACGACGCGGAAACCCTCACGCTGCTTGCCGGCCGCGATGGCCGCGATGATGCCTCGCGCGGTGGCGGGGCCGCGCACGTTCGGCAGGTCGTCCACGAGCTTCCAGCTGACGTGCAGAGGGTGGCGCGGCACCACCCTTGGCCGGCGCCGATGGGACGGATGCCTGGCGGTCCCCTTCGGCCGCCCCGCGCCCCGGCGGCGACCACCCCAGGTGCGGACGGGGAGCTCGAGCTGCTCGGCGGGCCTGGGCTTCCCACGCCTCGGACTCCGTCGGTGCTGCGAGCGTGATCTCATCATCGAGCTTGATTATGGCGGAAAACAAGCGCGCGGTCAAGCAGAAAGTGATGAGCAGAGGAGAACACGAGGGGTCCAGATCGGGTACCTCCCTGACACCCCGCGCTGATCTCGTCGGGCCCCGGCTGCGCCGCGCCTCGCGCACGCCATCAGTCCGCTCTTGTTTGGCTCGTGCGGCCGCTCGACGGCGGGCGCCAGCCCCCGCGCGCCCTGAGCCAGCGCCCTTTCGGTGGACCCTCGCTGCTGCCGGCTCGGCTTGCCAGCGGGCGAGGGTGCGTCGGGGTGGAGCAAGCGCCACCTCGCCCTCGGTGGCGTACTGCTGGCGTGCGCGAGGCGGGGGGGCCCTCCAGGGGCGAATTCGCCCTTCATCGCGGAGCCTCCGAAGGAGGCGAGCAGGGCGAATTGCGGCGGTCTCATCCCGGAGCGGCCGGAGGCCGCGAGGACCCGCAATTCGGCGCTGAGGGCGCTCGCGTTCGAGTCGAAGTGAGCTTGCAGCGGCGCCGCACAGGCCGGGCCGCCGTACGCAGCCGCCGCGACCCACCCTTGCAGCGGCGCCGCACAGGCCGGGCCGCCGTGCGCAGCCGCCGCGACCCACCCTTGCGGCGGCGCCGCACAGGCCGGGCCGCCGTGCGCAGCCGCCGCGACCCACCCTTGCAGCGGCGCCGCACAGGCCGGGCCGCCGTGCGCAGCCGCCGCGACCCACCCTTGCAGCGGCGCCGCACAGGCCGGGCCGCTGCACCCTCAGGGTGGGTCCACGGGAGACCTCCGGAGCCACCCCGTCCGTGCAATATCGGTGTGGTGCCCCACTGCAAGTGCTGGAAGACGCGACGGCGCGATCTGGAGCGCCTGTTGCTTCGTGGCCGCAGCACCATCATGAGACTCCCCCGCGTCACCGCCTGCGTGATCGCTGCCACCGTCTGCGCTGGCAGCGCCTTCCCCGCGCACGCCTTCATGGCAGACCAGCATCGTTCGATCACCACCAGCCTCTGCCAGAAGGCGGGCCTCCCGCAGCAGTTCTGTGAGCGGGTGGGCATCGAGGCCGCGAACGTCGACGGCGACGAGTGGGATGACCTCGTCGCGCACGCCCAGGGGCAGCCCGGCACGTCGATGTGCGCGTCGGCGAGCGCCGTGCTCGCGCGGCTCGCGTCGCTCGGCGACGAGCACCGCGCCGCGCTCGCCGCGCTGGCGGCGACCCCGTCCGACGAGTGGTACGACTACTACAAGCACGCGGCCAGCGCGGCGAGGGCGCTGGGGCGCGCGCTTCACACGCTGCAGGACAACCGCGCCCACCAGGGCATGTGGAACCCCCAGCACGCCTGGTTCTCCCTCGGCGAGGTGTGCCACGAGCTGACCTCCCCGGACTCGAACGTGGCGGCGCTCGAGACCGCCAGGGACGACACGGCGGGCGTGCTCCACCAGGTCGCGACGGAGATCAAGAGCGCGGGGGTGAGCGAGCTCCTCGGCATGTACAGCTGCCAGCAGTCCACCCAGAGCTACGGGGACTCGGGCAGCGTCGGCGACCAGGCCTGCGCCGGCACCTCCTCGCCGACACCCTGGGACGCCTGCGAGTTCCTCGAGGAGGCGGGGGCCTGGGACGGCATCGACCGCCGCTGGAACGACAGCGCGGTGGACTCGGGAGGGATCGAGGCCTTCTTCGGCGGCACCGTCTGGGACATGTGCGAGGTGAGCAACCTCCCGGTGAAGCAGCGGCCGGCGGTGGACGTCAGCGAGGGCCCGCCGACCTGCACCAAGATGTCGGTCCTCTGCTTCGGCGAGGTCTCCGAGCACGTGGAGCTCGCGCCGCCGAACCTCGAGGGCGGCTGCAGCGTGGGCGGCCACGCCGACGGCGCCCTGCTCCTCGCCGGCGCGCTCCTGCTCCTCGCGGGCGCGCTCCTCAGACGCGGGTCAGCGCCTCGCGGATAGACAGCGACGCCGCGCGCCGGGCGGGCAGCAGCGTGGCGGCAAACGACACCACGGTGACCAGACCCAGCTGGCTGGAGAGCCGCCGCTCCGCCGGGCCCGCGGAGCTGGAGCGGACGTTCCTCACCTTCGCGGCGCCGGTGCTCGAGGTCCTGCGACGAGAGCGGGCAGCCTGAGCGGCTCGAAGGAGACCCTGGTCGACCGGGTGACCAGCGGTGCCCTCCAACTGACCCACTGGAACACGAGAACCGGCGAGGTACAGCGCCCCGGATGGTGGCACCGCGCTTGCTCCCAAGGCTCGCAGCCGCGACGACAGACACAATGACCTCAGGAGGATCCCATGAAGACGTATTCGGCTACGGTGTTGGTTGCGCTGGCCCTCTCCTTCACTGCCTGCGAAGGTGAGGATCTCGGCGACGGCCGGGACTCGGAGCGGAGAGGTGACGGTGACCGAAGCGCCCAGCTGTACTCGGAGCTCGCCAGCTCGAGCGACTGCGACCTGGCAGGGGTCTCCTGCGACTACTCGACCCAGGAGTGCAGGCGCCAGGTCAACCTCCTCGAGGACAACCACTACTACTGCGCCAGCAACGCCAGCGCTGGCGTGAACGGACTGACCGGCTCCGGCGGGTCGACGTGCTACTGCGACAGCAAGTGCGTCACGAACCACGACTGCTGCTCGAGCTGCCCGAACGGCACCAGCGGCTCCAGCAGCGTGCAGAGCTGCAAGAACCGCTGCGACCAGTACTTCTCCGGCGGGACATGCCAGTGCGACTCGAAGTGCACGACCTACAACGACTGCTGCGGCGGCAGCGCGAGCTACCTCCAGGTCTGCGGAACCAGCGGCAGCTCGTCCAGCGGCGGAGGTTGCCCGCCGACGACCGCCTCCCACACCAACCTCGGAGACCTCGCAGGCAAGGCCTGCGACTACGCTTGCTGGGGCTACGGAACCACCTACAACATCTGCGCGACCGGTTCGTGGCAGTTCTGCACGCCTCAGAACACCTTCGGCACCTGCAAGAAGATGTGACTCCGGCCCCTGAGCGGCCATCGACCGCGCTTGCCTGACCTCCTACGAGAGACGCGTCCACACGGACAGTGACCGCAGCTCCACCTGCTCCAAGCCTGCTACGCGCGCCAGGAGCGATCAAACCGCGTCTGCGCCAGCGCGCCGCCTGGCGAAGCGCGCGTAGAGCGCCGGCACGACCAGCATGTTGAGCGCCGTCGAGGAGAGCAGCCCGCCGAGGATGACGACGCCCATCGGGGCCTGGATCTCGTTGCCGGGCCGCTCCCCGGCCAGCACCAGCGGGATCAGCGCGAGCCCGGCGCAGAGCGCGGTCATCAGGATGGGCGAGAGCCGCTCCAGGGAACCCCGCACCACCGCCTCCTCCAGCGAGGCGCCCTCGTGCTGCTGCAGGTGCTCGTAGTGGGAGACCATCATGATGCCGTTGCGGGTCGCGATGCCGAAGAGGGTGATGAAGCCGACCAGCGAGGCCACGCTGAGCACGCCGCCGCCGAGGGAGACCGCCGCCACCCCGCCGATCAGCGCGAGCGGCAGGTTCACCATGATCAGGAGCGCGGTGCGGACGCTGCGGAAGGCGAGGAAGAGCAGGAGGAAGATGCCAGCGACGACGAGGAGCCCGAGGAAGGAGATGGTGCGCGAGGCGTCGCTCTCGCTCTCGAACTGCCCGCCGTAGACCACGTAGTAGCCCTGCGGCAGCTTCACCTCGCGCTCGATCCTGCCGCGGAGGTCGTTGATCAGGCCGCGGAGGTCGCGCTCGCCCACGTTGGCCATCACCACGATGCGGCGCTGCGCGTTCTCGCGCATGATGACGTTCGGGCCCAGGTCCTGGCGCACGGCGGCCAGCATCTTGAGCGGCACCCTGGCGCCGAGCGGCGTGTCGATCAGCGTGTCCCCGATCGCCTCGAGGGAGGCGCGCTGGTCGTCCCGGTAGCGCACGACCAGGTCGTAGGTCCGCTGGCCGTCGAGCACCTGCGAGACCTTCTCGCCGGCGAAGGCGGTCTCGATCACCTCGGCGAGCTCGCCCGTGCGGAGCCCGTAGCGCGCGATCCGCTCGCGGTCGAAGCTGATGAAGAGCTGCGGGAGGTCCACCTGCTGCTCGACCGAGACGTCGACCGCGCCCCGCACCCTGGTCATCACCTCGCGGATCTCCTCGGCCGAGGCGCGGAGCTGCGCGAGGTCGTCGCCGAAGAGCTTGACCGCGATGTTCGCCCGCGTGCCCGAGAGCATGTGGTCGATGCGATGGGAGAGCGGCTGGCCGATGATGATCACCGTGCCGGGGATGCTGGAGAGCTCCCTGCGCAGCGCGGCCAGGAGCTCGCGCTTCGAGCGGCCGCGCAGCCTCAGGCGCACGTCGATCTCCGACGAGTTGACGTCCTGGGCGTGCTCGTCGAGCTCGGCCCGCCCCTGCCGCCGGGCCGTGGAGACGACCTCGGGGAAGGCGAGGAGCGCCTTCTCGATGCGGACCCCGAGCCGGTTCGACTCCTCGAGCGAGGTGCCCGGGAGGCTCACCGCGCTCAGGGTCAGCGACCCCTCGTTGAAGTCGGGGAGGAAGGTCCTGCCGAGGAAGGCGACCAGCACCAGCGCCGCCGCGAGCAGCGCCGCGGAGGCGGCGAGCACGGTCAGCGCGTGCCCGAGCGTGAGGCGGAGCAGCGGCCGGTAGCCCGCCTTGAGCCAGCGGACGAGGAAGCTGTCACCGCGCGCGAGCGCCCGCGCTCGCGGGAGCACGTACGAGCAGAGCGCGGGCGTCAGCGTGAGGGCGACGAGCAGGGAGCCGGCGATCGCCGCCAGGTAGGCGAAGCCGAGCGGCGCGAGCAGGCGGCCCTCGACGCCGCTGAGGAAGAAGATGGGGAGGAAGACCAGCATCACGATCAGGGTGGCGAAGACGATCGAGGCGCGGACCTCGCGCGAGGCCTGGTAGACCACCTCCGCCGTGGGCCGGCGCTCGCCCTCGGGCCGGGCCTGGTTCTCCCGCAGCCGGCGGAAGACGTTCTCCACGTCGATGATCGCGTCGTCGACCAGCGCGCCGATGGCGATGGTGAGCCCGCCCAGGGTCATCGTGTTGATGGTGACGCCGGCGGCCTTCATGGCGAGCACCGAGATGATCAGCGAGACCGGCAGCGCGGCGAGGGAGATGAGGGTCGTGCGGAGGTTGAAGAGGAAGAGGAAGAGGATGACCGCGACGAGGATCGCGCCGTCGCGGAGCGCGGTCGAGACGTTGGTGATCGCCGTCTCGATGAAGTCGGACTGGCGAAAGAGCTGCCGGTCGATCTTCATGCCGCGGGGGAGCGTCTTCTGGATCTCGTCGAGGTGGTGATCGAGCTCGCGGGTGAGCTTCAGCGTGTTGGCGCCGGGCTGCTTGAGCACGCCGAGGATCACGGCGGGCTCCGCGTTCGAGGAGCCGTCGCCGCGCTTGAGGGCCGGCCCGACCACGACCTCGGCGACCTGACCGACCAGCACCGGCACGCCGTCGTGGACCGCGACCACCGTCCGCTCCACGTCGAGGCCGCTGCCGATGCGCCCGAGGCCGCGGATCAGGCGCTCCTGGGCGCCCTGCACGAGGAAGCCGCCGCTCGAGTTCTGGTTCGAGCCCCGGAGCGCCCGCACCACCTCCTGCAGGGTGACCTTGAAGGCGGTGAGCTTCTCCGGCGCGACCAGCACCTGGAACTGCTTGACGCCGCCGCCGATGGGGACCACCTGAGCGACCCCGGGGACGGAGAGGAGCCGCTTGCGGATGACCCAGTCGGCGGCCCCGCGCACCTCGAGCGGCGAGTGGCGGTCGCTCTTCACGCTGAGGAAGAGGATCTCGCCCATGATGGAGGAGATCGGCGCCAGCGTCGGCGGGCCGACGCCGGGCGGGATCTGGCCGCTGGCGAGCTGGAG
>JAKLHH010000476.1 GCA_022710245.1 Myxococcota bacterium | reverse complement strand
CTTGCTCCCGCCGCCGGCGCCGCCGCCGGTGCCCTTCTGCGGCTCCTTGCCCGGCCCCGGCGACACCTCGCCGACCCCACCGCCGCCGCCGAACGCGACGCTCAGCTCGCAGAGCGGCAGCACGTGGCGGTTGCCGAGCGAGATGGGCCGCGCGACGACGGCGTTGGCGCGGGCCAGCGCCTCGAAGTGTCGCCCGAGGGACGCGAAGAGGTTCTTGATGTGATCCATGACGTGCTCCTCTCGGGGCCGGGGCCCCGTGGTTCAGGCGTTGCTCACGCGGGCGCTCTGAGGAGCGCTCGCACCTCGCGATCCGCGAGCAGGAGCGCGAGGCCGATCCCGACGACCTCGAGCAGCCAGAGGCGGGCGCGACCACGCGCCTCGAGCTCGACGACGTCGTCGAGGTAGTCCCAGGCGAGCTCCAGCCGCACCGCGCGGAGGCGGCGGAGCTCGCCGGCGATCAGCTCCGCGAGCGCGGTCTCCGCCGGGTCGCCGAGGCCGAGCCGGCCGCGGACCTCGAGCCGGAGCCCGAGCGCTCCGAGCGCGCGCCGCAGCACCCGCCGCAGCCCCTCGCGATGGGCGAGGGACCAGCGGAGCCCACGGCGAGAGCGCGAGCCCTGCTTCTTTGCTCTCTCCTGCTTCTTCTCCCGCTTCTTCTCCTGCCGCTCCTCCGCGCTCCGCCGCGGCAGCCCGGCCACGCGCAGGCCGCAGAGCGTGAAGCCGCTCGGCCGCCGCGAGGAGAGCCGCACCCCGATCAGCCCGAAGCCCCAGCGCACCCGCAGCTCGCCGTCGAGCTCCTCCTCGAGGACGCGCCCCTCCCCGCGGGCCTGGAGCGGCACCACGAGCAAGGCGAGCAGGAGCAGCCCGAGGACCGCCGCCAGCCAGAGGAGCACGCTGAGGATCACGCTCACGCGTGGCTCCTCCTGGCGAGCAGGCGGCGCCAGAGCGGGCGGCGCCGCGCCGGCCGCTCCGCCGGGGTGACGGCGAGCGAGCCGGCCGCGAAGCGCACCGTGCCGAGCCCCTGCAGCGCCAGCCCGGCGCCCGAGGGCGCCGACGACGCCGTGGTGAAGGCGAGCCCTGGCCCACGCACTGTCCAGGCGAGCGCCGAGAGGGCGGCGCGCCAGCCGGCGGGGTCCGCCTCGACTCCGGCCTCTCCCCGGCTCCGGCCTCCCGCGCCGCGGCTCGCCGCGACCAGCGCCGCGAGCCGGTCAGCCAGGTCCGCGGGCGCCTCCGGGCCGAGCCCGGCGAAGAGCTCGCGCAGCAGCAGCGCCTCGCGGAAGCGCTCCGCCCGCGCCGGCTCGAGGAGCGCGCGCTCGAAGCGGCGCGTCGCGGCCGCGTCGAGCCGCCCGTCGAGGTAGGCCTCGCAGGCGTCCTCGAAAGCCTCACCCTCGAGCGCGAGGTCGATCTGCTGCTGCTCGCTCATCGTCGTCCTCCGGTGAGCGGCGCGAGCCGCTCGCGCAGCCAGGCGCGGGCCCGGTGGAGCCGCGTCTTCACGGTACCGATGTTCATCCCGGTCGCCTCGGCGACCTCGGAGTCCGAGAGGCCTTCGCGATAGCGGAGCAGCAGCAGCGCGCGGTCCTGCGCCGCCAGCTCGCCGAGGAAGCGGTCGAGGAGCGCGTCCTCCTCGCTCGGCGCCACCCGCCGCTCCGGGTCCCGCCCGCCGTCCGGCAGCGCGGCGAGCTCCTCCTCGGCCAGGCCCGTCCGCGGCTGCCCGGCGGCGCGCTCGAGGCGCCGCAGGCAGACGTGGTAGGCGATGCGCGAGATCCAGGGGGCGAGGGGGCGCGTCCCGTCGAAGCTGTCGATCGAGCGGTGCATCCTCAGGAACGCCTCCTGGCACGCGTCCTCCGCCTCGGCGCCGCTGCCGAGCATGCGGAAGGCGAGCCGGTAGACCAGCGGGGTGAACCGTCGCACCAGCGTCTGCCAGCCGCGCGGGTCACCCTGGCGGCAGGCACGCGAGAGGTCGGCGTCGGATGGATTCGGGCTCGCCATGAACTCCCGTTGTTGATCGCGGCAGCTTCGCCGGACCGCGCGACCTGGGCCGCGCCGCTCCAAGTGCTCACTCGCGCCACCTGCTTCCGAGACTAGATATCCGGTCGCGGGGCGTCTGGTTTCGAAGAATCGCCCGGGACGGTCAGGTGCGCGAGATTTCGAGGCTTCGAGCTGGCTGTGGGTGGGGTCGGGCTCGGGGAGGAGCACCGCGTCCTCACGCCCTCGCTCGCGGTCGACGCCTGGGGAAGCGGACAGCGTCCCCGACCGGCGCGCAGGCTCGTCGCAGGGGATGGGCCAGTGGTCACAACAGCAACTTGGTCAGCCACCATCCGAACGAACGCCCAGATGCTCCAAGAGCGCAGGATCTGGAGCCCTGGCAATGGCAACCCTCTTGCAACGCCAGGAGGACACAAGGCCCATTCGAGAGAGAGGAACTGATGAACCGCTGCCGAAGCTCCAAAGGACTGTTGCTGTGTCTTGCTGTCGGGCTCCTGACGGCGTCGACTCCCGTCAGCGCGACCCCCTTGAAGGAGACGGTCGCTGGCCTCAGGGCAAAGGCGGTCGGCTCCTTCAGAGCGTTGATGACCAGAGTGCAGAGCCGTGGGGCTGCCGCTCCCGCGCCGGTTGAAGAGAAGGGCCGGCGGGTGAGCTATGAGAGAAAGGTGACGAGACAGGTGCTGATGCGCGGGATACCGGGCGCCAGGGACAAGGTGAGGAGCACCATCGTCGAGACCTGGCGGGAGAGCCGCGTCCAGCACTCGCCGATGGTTGTATCCGCTCCCAGCTTCGACTGGTCGAGCAGGTCGTTCAGGATCGGGATGGACAGGGACAAGGTGAAGGCGCTGGAGATGCGTGACGGGGTCTGGACGGCGGTGACCAGGGTGTCCTCACACCTCAGCAGCTCCACCCCCACTCTCAGGAAGGCCGCCGCACCCATGCTGGACCTCATTCTTCGCGGGGCGTCGGCGGGTGTCTTCGAGGACCACGACACGCGACCCACGATGGTGGCCCAGGTCGATGGAATGACCCTCACCCTGAGCACCGAGAACAAGAGCGGCGTGCTCACCCTCAGCTTGAACGGCCAGAGAGACAGATGGCTGCCGTTGGGCAAGATCGAGCTCGACACCAATGCCGGGGTGCTGAAGATCACGAGCGGGGATGGCACGCTGGCCCTCCAGGAGACCCGTTCCGGCGACGGCCGCGCCTCGATCGAGCGGACCAGCTACAAGACGCACGCCCTTCGCCCGAGCAAGACCCAGACCCGCCTCGACGCGGCCTTCGTGCGGCCGGAGTAGGACGCGAGACCCTGCCACCGCTCGGTTGACCCCCGGCAGCATCCGCGCGACGCTCGCCAGATGCAAGGAGGCCTCATGCGGCTCGTGCCGGTGCTGCTCGGCGTGCTCAGCGTGCTCCTCGCCGCCTCGCCGGCGAGGGCCGACCTCTGCCTCTACGACTCCAAGCAGGACGGCACCGGCGCGCCCCTCCGCTGGCCGACGATGCCGGTCAGCTACCATGTCAACGTCTCCCGCCTGCCGGCCGCGCAGCAGGCCGCGGCGATCACCGCCGTGCAGGCGGCCTTCGCCAGCTGGGAGCTCTCCTGCACGACGCTGAAGTTCCAGTACGCGGGCGCGAGCACCTCGTTCGTCGACGTGGCGGGGGCGATCCTCGTCTACTGGGGCGACGACGCCGCGACCTGGCTCTACGGCGCCAGCGCCTACCTCTACTCGCTCGAGTTCCTGACCACCGCCGGCGACATCGGCAAGGGCGTGATCGGGATGAACGCGAAGGACTACGGCTGGTCCGTCGGCGCGCAGCCGAGCAAGATCGACATCCAGACCGCGGTCACCCAGATGATCCCCGGGGTGATCGGCTTCTACGCCGGCAAGAACCCGCAGACCGGGGGCCTCGGGCTCACCTTCAACAGCGTGAGCACGACCCTCACCCAGGAGCAGCAGGACGGCGCGCGCACCCTCTACTTCAAGGCGGACCCAGGCTGCACGCAGCCGGCGAAGGCGAAGGCCTGCGCCACCTGGACGCCGCCCGTCGACGGTGGGCCGCCCGCGGGAGACGGCGGGCTGAAGGACCAGGGGCCGGGCAAGGACGCGGCGGCCCTCGACGCGGCCAAGGACGCGCCCGGCAAGGACGCGTCCGGCAAGGACGGCACCGTCGGCAAGGACGGCACCGCCGGCAAGGACGGCACCGCCGGCAAGGACGGCACCGCCGGCAAGGACGGCACCGCCAGCAAGGACGGCACCGCCGGGGGAGACGCCGCACGCGAGGGCGGGGCCACGACCGATCTGCTGATCCGCGAGGGCACCGTCAGCGAGCGCGGCGGCGAGGGAGGCCGCGCCGACGGGCGGCACGAGACCTCGCCGGCGGGCCTCGACAGCGCCCGCACGCTGCCGCCGGTCAGCAGCGGCTGCGCGTGCGCGGTCGAGGGCAGCGGGTCCGCGGACGCGGCGTCGCTGCTCCTCGCGCTCGCGCTGCTCCTCGGCGCGCGCGCGCGGAGACCTGGACGCAGCGACTGAGATAGCAACCAGCATCGGGCCAGCGCGGTGCGCCTCCGCGACGTCCGCCTTCCGCGCGCGGGCGAGCTCCGGCACGGAGCCTCCGGCGAGCGCCGCGCAGCCCTTCACGCAGCGCGCGGAGACGTTCATCGAGCGCGCGGAGCCCTCGGTCGAGCGCGCGCACGGGGTGTGTGGGCGCCCGCGGACGGCTGGCGAGGCACCGAAAGGGGGCGCTCGCCCCCGTCTTGCGCCTCGCCAGAGGTCGCGGGGGCCTCGCCATGAGAGCTGGACCGTCGGGTGAGCTGCCGGGAGCCCTGGCGAGAGGTGCGCGGGGGCCTCGCCAGGGCGGGCGGGCGGCTCGCCACCTGGCGCCGGTCGCCCGTGGGTCAGTGCGGGACTTCGGGAGCGCGGTGCTGGACGTCCGGTCGCCGGAGCTCTACTCGTCGGAGCCGGCGGGCGGCGCGACGCCCTCGGTGCCGCCGGCGCCGGGATCCGCCACGCGGCTCGGTCGACGTCCGTAGACGTGATCGAGGCGATAGCGCTTCTCGCGCATGGGGTCGTCAGGGTAGGCCGCGAGCCCCTGCGCCGAGACGTAGGTCATCGCGTCGAAGAGCAGCCTCGCGAACCGCTGCTGCGTCCGCGTCTCCAGGCCGCCATCGGCGGCGGTGAGCCGCGCGGAGGAGCGCGTCTCGCGCTGCTCGTCGATGAGCTGCCGCGCCCGCACGGCGAGCGCGTCCACCCGCGCCCGATCGGGGAGCTGCTCGCGAAGGGCGTCGACCTGGTTCAGGACCTCGTCGAGCCGCATCATCACCACGTTGAGCCGGTTCGAGCGCGTGCTCTGCAAGGAGAAGAGCGCGTCCGGAAGCCCCGCCGCGTGGGCGATGGCCGCGAGCCCGCGACGGATCTGCAGCAGCTCCTTACGCGCCGCCTCGGCCTTCGCGATGGCGGCGGTGGAGAGCGCGGCGACCTGGTCGCGGCGCGCTGCCTGCGGCGCGAGCTGGTCGCGGAGCAGCTTGATGCGGCTCACCATGCCGGCCGTGATCGCGTAGCCGCGGCCACGCAGGTCATTCAGGTCCTCCGAGGCCGAGAGCATCTCGTCGGCGTCCGCGATGAGATCCGCCAGCGCCGCCGAGACCCGCGTGAACCGGTCACCCATCAGCGCCGCCTCCGCGTGGAGCTGCTCGAGCGTGGGCTCCTGCGGCGAGACCGTGGGGAGGTACGAAGGGAGATCGTTCATGGTCAGCTTCCTCGCCATCTGAGACTCCTCCTGTGCTGTTCGCGGCATCCTCGGCCGCGCGGTCGAGCGAGGTCAAGCGTGCGCCCCGCCTCCGGGGGGTGTCCCGCGGCCACCTCCGCAAGCCAGCTCTGCCTTGCCACGATGGGCGCCTCCCACCCAGAAGGAGGCAGCTCATGCGGGTCGTGCTGTGCGTGTGTCTTCTCCTCGGCGGCTGCTCTTCGAGCTGGAGCGAGCACCACGAACAGGGGGCCTTCAAGCTCAGGCACCCGACGCGCTGGCGCATCTCCCGCGAGGGGAACGCCGTCGTCTTCCGGGCTCCGACCGGGGAGCACGCGAGCTTCGTCGTGGCCAGCGTGCCGCGGCAGGAGGGCGGCCTGGCCCGGGATCTGGCGACGGTGCTCGGCGGCCTGCAGGCCCAGCATGAGGCGCTCGCCGGCTTCCGCGTCGTGAACGCAGAGGAGCGGACGCTCGCGGGGCGCAGGTCTCCGGCTGCGTCGCTGGCCTTCCAGCATAACGGC
>JAKLHH010000475.1 GCA_022710245.1 Myxococcota bacterium | reverse complement strand
ACGAGCAACCTGATCATCGGCGTCAACGCGCTGGCCGGCACCAGCGTCTACCTGCTGGCAGGGCTGATCAACCCGGGGCTCGTGGCTCCGGTCATGCTCGGGGTCCTGCTCGGTGCGTTCGCCGGCGCCAGGGTCCTGGTGAAGCTCAGCGACACCGTGGTGGAGGGGTTCTTCCGCGCCGTCCTGCTCGTGCTCGGGCTGGAGATGCTCGCCCGCGGCCTCCGGGGTGCGCTGTGAGCGTGGGAGGCAGAGGGAGCAGGCCGCACGAGCACGAGATGGAGAGGGCGATCGGCTACCTCCTGCTCGCGGGGGTCGTGCTGAGCACCCTGCTCGTGATCGCCGGTCTCGTCTGGCACTGGGCCAGGACGTCGCAGCTCGGCCTCGAGTTCACCATCCCCAAGGTGAACCTCTTCAGGTTCGCCAGCGCCGAGGCTCGCGAGGCGATGAAGGGCGACCTCCGCCCCCGCCTGCTCGTCAGCCTGGGCCTCACGGCGCTGCTCCTGACCCCCTACCTGCGCGTCGTCTCCTCGCTGCTCTTCTTCATGCTCAAGGAGCGCAGCTGGAAGTACTCCCTCTTCACCGGGTTCGTGCTGGCCGTGCTGACCTACAGCCTCTGGCTCCGCTGAGCCCTCGCCCGCCTGCTTCACGGTCCCAGCCCTCCCAGCCTCGGTCGTCGCGGCGCGAGCGCCTTGAACCCCGGTCCCCGACGGACCACGCTTGGTGGGCAACGGAGGGGGACACGGGTGGGTGCGCGGCGCCAGCACATCGGGGTGCTCGGTCTGTCGCTCGCCGCGGCCCTCGGGGCCAGCGGCTGCGGACGCGACAAGGGCAAGTCGGAGAAGAGCGAGCACCCCGTCCCCGTCGAGGCCGCCCGCGTCGCCCGCCAGGACGTGCCCATCTACCGCGAGGGTCTGGGCAACGTCGTGGCCTTCCGGACCGTGACCGTGAAGACCCAGGTCGACGGCCGGCTCGACCGCGTCTTCTTCCGCGAGGGACAGCGCGTCCGCCGGGGCGAGCTGCTGGCGCAGATCGACCCGCGGCCGTTCCAGGTCCAGCTGCAGCAGGCCGAGGGCGCGCTCGCGCGTGACCGCGCGCTGCTGGCGAACGCGCGCCTCAACGTCCGCCGCGACCGCGTCCTCGTGGCGCGCAAGCTGATCGCACCGCAGCAGCTCGACACCGACCTCGCCACCGTCGGACAGCTCGAGGGCACGGTCCGCATCGACGAGGCCGCGGTGCGGAGCGCGCGCCTGAACCTCAGCTACGCGCGGATCACCTCGCCGATCGACGGCGTCACCGGCGTACGCGTCGTCGACCAGGGCAACGTCGTGCACCCCGGCGACGCCAGCGGCATCGTCATCGTCACCCAGCTCCAGCCCATCGCGCTCATCTTCACCCTGCCCCAGGACGACCTCCCCGCCATCAGCGCGCAGCTGCAGCGGGGCAAGCTCCCCGTGCAGGCCTTCAGCCGCGACGGGAGCACCCTCCTCGGCGCCGGGGACCTGGGGCTGATCGACAACCAGATCAACCAGTCGACGGCCAGCCTGCGCCTGAAGGCGGTGCTGCCCAACCAGGACCGCAGGCTGTGGCCGAACCAGTTCGTCAAGGTGCGGCTCTTCCTCGCCACCCAGCGCGGCGCGCTGGTGATCCCCTCGGCGGCGCTGCAGCGCGGCCCCCAGGGTCAGTTCGTCTACGTCATCGGCGCGGGCCAGAAGGTCAGCGTGCGCCCGGTGCAGCCGGCCACCCGCTGGGGTGGGCTGGTGGTGGTGGCGAGGGGCCTCGCTCAGGGGGAGCGGGTCGTCGTCGAGGGACAGGCGCGGCTCCGGCCGGGGAGCCGCGTGCAGCCACGCGAGCGGCCCGCGGTGTCGGGCAGCGCGGCGCGTGTCGAGGGCGAGGCGCTGCCTTGAGCATCTCCGAGCCGTTCATCCGCCGCCCGGTGGCGACCACGCTGCTGACGGTGGGCCTGCTCCTCGCCGGGCTGGCCGGCTTCCTCCAGCTCCCGGTGGCGGCGCTGCCGCAGGTCGACTACCCGACCATCGTGGTCTCGACGGGGCTGCCCGGCGCCAGCGCCGAGACGATGGTCTCGTCGGTGACGACCCCGCTCGAGCGGCAGCTCGGGCAGATGCCCTCGCTCAGCCAGATGACGTCCGTCTCCAGCCTCGGCACCTCGCAGATCACGCTGCAGTTCGAGCTCACGCGGAGCATCGACGCGGCCGAGCAGGACGTCCAGGCTGCGATCAACGCGGCCTCGAACCTGCTGCCGCGCGACCTGCCGGCGCCGCCCACCTACAGCAAGAGCAACCCGGCCGACGCGCCGATCCTGACGCTGAGCCTCAGCTCCAGGGTCCTGCCCCTCGACCAGGTGAGCGACGTCGCCGACTCGATCCTGGCCCAGAAGATCTCGCAGGTGAGCGGCGTCGGGCTGGTCACCATCAACGGCGGCCAGAAGCCCGCCGTGCGCGTGCGGGTGGACCCGGGGGCGCTGGCCGGCGCCGGGCTCAGCCTCGACGATGTCCGCCAGGTGCTGGTGCAGGCTAACGTCAACCAGCCCAAGGGCATCCTCGACGGGCCGCGCCAGAGCTACACGCTGGCGACGAACGGTCAGCTGGAGCGCGCGGCGAGCTTCCGGCCGCTCATCCTCGCCTACCGCAGCGGCGCGCCGATCCGGCTCAGCGAGGTCGCGGACGTCATCGACGGCGTGGAGAACGAGCAGCTCGCCGGCTGGGCGAACGGCGAGCGCGCGATCATCCTCAACGTGCTGCGCCAGCCCGGCGCCAACGTGATCGCCGTCGCCGACCGGGTGAAGGCGCTGCTGCCGCGCCTGACCAGCGCGCTGCCGGGCACCATCGAGCTCCAGATCCTCAGCGACCGGACCGAGACGGTGCGCGCCTCGGTGCGCGACGTGGAGATCACGCTCCTCATCAGCCTCGTGCTGGTCGTGGCCGTCGTCTACCTGTTCCTGCGCAGCCTGCGCGCCACCATCATCCCGGGCGTGGCCGTGCCGCTCTCGCTGATCGGCACCTTCGGGGTCATGTACCTCCTCGGCTACAGCCTCAACAACCTCTCGCTGATGGCGCTCACCATCTCGACCGGCTTCGTCATCGACGACGCCATCGTGATGATCGAGAACATCTCCCGCTTCGTGGAGGCGGGCGAGCGGCCCTTCGTGGCCGCGCTCCGGGGCGCCCGCCAGATCGGCTTCACCATCGTCTCGCTCACCATCTCGCTGATCGCGGTGCTGATCCCGCTCCTCTTCATGCGCGGCGTGATCGGCCGGCTCTTCCGCGAGTTCGCCGTCACGCTGAGCGTGGCGATCGCCATGTCCGCCCTCCTCTCGCTGACGCTGACCGCGATGATGTGCGCGTTCCTGCTGCGGAGCGGCCAGCGGCCGGGCCGGGTCGCGCGCCTCTTCGAGCGGCTCTTCGACCGGATGGTGGCGCTCTACGATCGGACGCTGCGCTGGGTGCTCCGCCACCAGCCGCTGACGCTCGCCGCGACGCTCGCCACGCTGGCGCTCACCGTCGTCCTGGCGCTGCTCATCCCCAAGGGGTTCTTCCCGCAGGAGGACACCGGGCTCATCATCGGCGTCTCCGAGGCGCCCCCGGAGGTCTCCTTCGCCAGCATGAGCGAGAGGCAGCGCGCGCTCGCCGCCGTGGTGAGCGCCGACCCGGACGTCTCCTCGGTGGCGTCGTTCATCGGCGCCGACGGGACCAACCCGACCCCGACCATGGGGCGCCTCTCGATCTCGCTCCGGCCGCGCTCGCAGCGCAGCGCCAGCGCGGACGAGATCATCGCCCGCCTGCGGCCGCGGCTCGCCGCCGTGACCGGCATCTCGGTCTTCCTGCAGCCCGCCCAGGACCTCCAGATCGAGACGCGCGTGAGCCGGACGCAGTTCCAGTACACCCTCGAGGACGCCGAGCTCCGCGAGCTCTCCGCCTGGGCCCCCAGGCTCCTGCAGCGGCTGCAGGCGCTCCCCCAGCTCCGCGACGTCGCCAGCGATCAGCAGGTCTCCGGGCTGGAGCTGCGGCTCGTCATCGACCGGGACACCGCCTCGCGGCTCGGGCTGCTCCCGCAGGCGATCGACGACGTCCTCTACGACGCCTTCGGCCAGCGACAGGTCTCGACCATCTTCACCCAGATCAATCAGTACCGCGTCATCCTCGAGGTGAAGCCCGAGCTCCGGCAGAGCCCGCGCGCGCTGAGCCAGCTCCACGTGCGCGGGCCCGGCGGCGACCAGGTGAGGCTCTCGGCCTTCACCCGCTTCGAGCGCGGCACCGCGCCGCTCGCGCTCAGCCACCAGGGTCAGTTCCCGGCGATCACGCTCTCCTTCAACCTCGCGCCCGGCGCGGCGCTCGGCGACGCCGTGGACGCCATCCGCCGCGCGCAGGCCGAGCTCGGCATCCCGAGCGGCGTGCGCTCCGAGTTCTCCGGCGCGGCGCTGGCGTTCCAGGAGGCGCTCGCCACCGCGCCGCTGCTCGTGCTGGCCGCGCTGCTCGCGGTCTACATCGTCCTCGGCGTCCTCTACGAGAGCACCATCCACCCGGTGACCATCCTCTCGACGCTGCCCTCGGCCGGAGTCGGCGCGCTGCTCGCGCTGCTCCTCCTCGGCTACCAGTTCACCGTCATCGCGCTGATCGGCATCATCCTGCTGATCGGCATCGTGAAGAAGAATGGCATCCTGATGGTGGACTTCGCCATCCTGGCCGAGCGCGAGGAGGGGCTCGCGCCCGAGGACGCCATCCTGCGCGCGGCGCTGCTGCGCTTCCGGCCCATCATGATGACCACCATGGCCGCCCTCCTCGGCGGACTCCCGCTCGCGCTCGGCAGCGGCACCGGCTCCGAGCTGCGGCGCCCGCTCGGGGTCTCGATCGTCGGCGGGCTGCTCTTCTCGCAGCTCCTCACCCTCTACACGACGCCGGTCATCTACCTCTACCTCGAGCGCCTAGCCCGCCGGCTGCGGCGGCGGCGCGCCACCGAGGCGCCGGCCGAGGGCAGCTCGTGAGCCTCTCCGCGCCGTTCATCCGCCGGCCGGTGGCGACCGGGCTCCTCGCGGCGGCGCTGCTCCTCGCCGGCGCGGCGGCCTTCACCCAGCTGCCCGTCGCGCCGCTCCCCCGGGTCGACTTCCCCACCATCGCCGTGCAGGCCGCGCTCCCCGGGGCCAGCCCCGAGACGATGGCCTCCGCGGTGGCGACGCCGCTCGAGCGGCGCTTCGGCCGCATCGCCGGCCTGAGCGAGATCACCTCGGTCAGCTCCCTCGGCCTGACCAACATCATCTTGCAGTTCGACCTCGACCGGGACGCCGACGCGGCGGGCCGCGACGTGCAGGCGGCGATCAACGCCGCGGCCGCCGACCTGCCCGCGAACCTGCCCACCCGTCCTCGCTACCAGAAGGTCAACCCGGCGGACGCGCCGATCCTGATCCTCTCGGTCAGCTCGCCGACGCTGCCCCTCGGCGAGGTCTTCGACACGGCCAACACGGTGCTGGTGCAGAAGATCTCGCAGGTCCCCGGGGTCGGGCAGGTCTTCGTCGGCGGCGGACAGCAGCCCGCGGTCCGCGTGCAGGCCGACCCGGCGGCGCTGGCCGGCGTCGGGCTGGGCCTGAGCGATCTGCGCGCGTTCCTCGGTCAGGCCACGGTGGACGTGCCGAAGGGCTCACTGCAGGGGCCGCGGCGCGCCCACACCGTCGCGGCCAACGATCAGCTCGGCGGGGCGGCCAGCTTCCGGCCGCTCGTCATCGCCTACCGCAACGGCTCGGCGGTGCGCCTGAGCGACGTGGCGAACGTGATCGACAGCGTGGAGAACAACCGCGTCGCGGCCTGGACCGACGGGCGGCGCTCGGTGCTGCTGGTGGTCCGCCGGCAGCCCGGGGCCAACATCCTGGAGGTGATCGACCGGGTCAAGGAGCTCCTGCCCACGCTCGGCGGGTCGCTCTCGCCGGCGATCGAGGTGCAGGTGGCGATGGATCGCAGCCAGACGATCCGCGCCTCGGTGCGGGACGTGGAGCTCTCGCTGCTCGCCAGCGTGGTCCTGGTGGTGCTGGTGGTCTTCTTCTTCCTGCGCAGCGGCTGGGCGACCTTCATCCCCAGCGTGGCGGTGCCGCTGGCGCTGGTCGGCACCTTCGGGGCCATGTACCTCCTCGACTACAGCCTCGACAACCTCTCGCTGATGGCGCTCACCATCTCCACCGGCTTCGTCGTCGACGACGCGATCGTGGTGACGGAGAACATCAGCCGGCTGATCGAGGAGGGCGAGCCCCCCCTGCGCGCGGCGC
>JAKLHH010000474.1 GCA_022710245.1 Myxococcota bacterium | reverse complement strand
CGGCCTCATCCTGCTCAAGTCGGGCCGCGTGACGCCGGCGCTCGCCGAGTTCCGCAAGGCGGTCGGCATCGACGCGAACTTCCTCGAGGCGCACATGAACATCGGCGCCGTCACGCTGAGCTTCCGCGACTACAAGTCGGCCGAGGAGTCCTTCTCCAAGGTGCTGACGCTGAAGCCCGACAAGAAGACCAAGCTGGAGGCGCTGATCGGCCTCGGCGTGGCCTACCGCGGCCAGCGGAAGTTCAAGGAGGCGATGCAGAAGTACCAGGAGGCCCAGGCGCTCGAGCCGAGCAACACGGACATCGCCTACAACATGGGCATCCTGGTGCAGGACTACACCTTCGACGCGGCGAACCCCGCGGCGGGGATCGCGTCGCTGCAGCAGGCCTCCGGGTACCTGACCAAGTACGTCTCCGCGGGGAAGAACTCGGACAAGGTCAAGGACGCCCAGAAGCGGATCAAGAACATCAACGAGCTGATCCCGATGCTGCAGGAGCAGCAGAAGATGGCGCCGGGCGCCCCGGCCGCGCCGGACAAGCCCGCCAAGGGCGGAGCTCCGGCCAAGGCTGACAAGCCGAAGAAGGGCGGCTAGTCGGTAGCTCGCGCTCCGCTCCTCCGCTCCTCCCTCTTTTCACGCTCCTCTTTTCTCCTCGAGCGCTCCCGTCAAGCTCCTCGCTGACTCCGCGAGTCGGACTCTCGCGCCTGCATCCGACCTGAAGCGGCGAGACCCGACCGCGACCCGTGACGCGATTGTGATAGCGCAGCAGAGGGTGTGATCCCCGATGACACGCCCGTGATCATCTTTTGCGTGGCGATGACACGTCGCCACCGTCGACCCGCTACCAGATGAGGAGGTGACCCATCAGGAGGTGAGATGAGCTCCCGGTCTGGCCTCTCCACGACTCTGACCCCGACCCTTCTCCTCACGTCCGCGCTGATCGCCGCCACAGCCGGTGCGGCCCCCCGCTACCAGAAGCCGACCCGCGCCGCCATCGAGGCGCTGCCAGCGAAGCCGGGCGGCGCCGCGAAGCCGAGGCCCGCCGAACCCGCCCGTCCCACGCTCCTCGTCGAGCAGCTCCGCGAGCGGGTCACCGTCCGCGTCGAGGACCTCACCGACGCCGCGCTCCGCACCCTCGAGCGCCTGATCGCGCTCACCACCGACAGCGATCCCGAGAAGCCCGACCTCCTCTTCCGCCGCGCCGAGCACCTGCGCGAGCGGAAGACCCAGCTGATGTTCAAGGCGCGTGCGCTCGACGAGCCGATCCACCGCGCGAGGGGGGCCGAGCGAGCGCGGCTCCTCGCCGCGCAGCGCGCGCACGAGGCGGGCGAGCGCGGCTGGCTGCTCCGCGCGGCGGAGGCCTACGTCGGGCTCGCCGAGAAGCCGGTCTTCGCGTCCTACCGGCGCATGGACCAGGTGCTCTTCGACCTCGCCGACCTCCTGTCGCAGGCCGGGCGCCGCGACCGCGCGCGCGTCTTCTTCAGCCGGCTGATCCGCAACCACCCCCAGAGCCGGTACATCCCCGATGCCTACCTCTCCTTCGCCGAGCACTACTTCAACGAGGGCAAGGTGGACGAGGCGCTCAAGCTCTACGAGCAGGTGAGCCGCTACCCGAGCTCGCCGGTCGCGGGCTACGCGCTCTACAAGCAGGGCTGGTGCTGGCTCAACCTGAAGGATCCGCGCCGCGCCCTCGAGCTCTTCGTCAAGGTGATCAAGCAGAGCGGGCAGGGCGGTGGCACGAAGGGCGGCAAGCTGATGCTGGTCAAGGAGGCGCGCAAGGACGCGGTCCGCGCCTACGCCCACGTCGGCAGCCCCGAGAAGGCCTGGGCCTTCTTCCAGCGGATCGGCGGCAATAGCGCGCCGCGGATGCTCGAGCTCCTCGCCGGGCTCTACTACGATCAGGGCAAGTTCGCGCCCGCGGCGAGCGCGTATCGCCGGCTGATCGAGCTCGATCCGAGGAGCAAGCAGCTCTGCGCCTGGCAGCACGCGATCGTCCGCTGCGCGCTCGCGGCGAAGGACAAGAAGGAGCAGCTCCGCGAGGCGCTCGAGCTCGCCGCGACGCACGCGGCGGCGAAGCAGGGCGGCAAGCTGAGCGAGGGCGCGCTCGCCGAGTGCCGCGCCAGCGCAGCAGGGGTGCTGCGCGAGCTGGCGACCACCTGGCACCGCGAGGCGGAGCGCACAAAGGACAAGCCGACCTACGCGCTCGCCGACCACGCCTACGGCGAGCTCCTCGCCCGCTTCCCCGACGATCGCGACGCCTATCGCCTGAGCTACTACCGCGCCGAGCTCCTCTATGCGCTCGAGCGCTGGCCCGAGTGCGCGGAGGCGTACACGCGCGTAGTCAAGCTGCAGCCGCGCGGCGCGCACCTGCGCGACGCGGCCTACGCGGCGGTGGTCTGCTGGAAGAACGCGCTCGACCTCGGCGACGAGGCGGGCGAGACCGCCACCCGCGCGCGTCGGGAGGATCTGGCGCGCCCGCGGCCGATCCCCGACCGCGAGCAGAAGCTCCTCGCGGCGTTCCGCACCTACTTGAAGGTGGTGCCGAGCTCACCGGAGCGGGTGACCATCCTCTACCGCGAGGGGCGCACCTACTACGATCGCAACCACCACGCCGAGGCGGTGAAGGCCTTCGCGGCGCTGGTGACGCGCTACCCCGAGCACCAGCTCGCGCCCTACGCGGCGAACCTCCTCCTCGACGCGCTCAACATCCTCGGGCGCCACGAGGAGCTCGAGGGCTGGGTGGACCGGATGCTGAGGCAGCCGAAGCTCGCGCGCGGCGAGCTGCGGCCGGTCCTGGTCAAGCTCAAGATCCAGGCACGCAGCCAGCGCGCGGAGGCGCTCCGCCGGGCCGGCCGCTTCCGCGAGTGCGGCGAGCTCCACGCGCAGACCGCGAACGACTACCCCGACGACGAGCGCTGGCCGGAGATGCTCCACAACGCGGCGCTCTGCTTCGAGGCAGGGCGTCACATCGGGCTCGCGATCTCCGTGCGCCAGACGTTGATCGCCGGCAAGCCCGACCACCCGCTGGCGAGCAAGGCGCTCCTCGCGGTCGGCGGGAACTACCACGCGCTCGCCTGGTACAGCCGCGCCGCAGAGCACTACGAGCGCTTCGCCTCGCGCTTCCCCGGCGAGGCCGAGGCGCCGCGGGCGCTCCACGACGCGATCGTCTTCCGCCTCGGCCGCGGCGAGCACGAGCAGGCCCTCGCGGACGCGAAGCTCCTCGAGCAGCAGTACGGCCGCCGCCGCGCCCACGCTGGCAAGGTCGCGGCGGTGGTCTTCGCGCTCGGCGTCATCCCCGAGGGGCGCGGCGACAGCGACGAGGTGCTCCGCCACTACCAGGGCTACCTGAGACGCCACGCGGCAGCGGGCGGGCTCGACCTCGAGCTCCGCGCCCACGTGAAGCTCGGCGAGACGCTCTGGGCGCGCTCCTGCCCGGTGAAGGCCGTCGACGGGCTCTGCGTGAAATCCGCCCTTCATCGCGGAGCGTCCGGGGGACGCGAGCAGGGCGAATTGCTCGCCGCTCCGCCGGAGCACCGTCGTCGCCGCGGCGACGGGCCACGCGACCGCTGCGGGCCCGAGAAGCTGCGCCTCGTCCCACGAGACCAGGCCCTCGCGCGCGCTGCGCAGACCCACTTCGCTCGCGCGCTGGCGCTCTCGCGCAGGCAGGCGCGCGTGCACGCCGGGAGCCGCGAGGAGCAGATCTCGCGCGAGGCCGAGCAGCGTCAGGCGATCGCCGCCGCGCTGATGTTCCAGGCGGAGGCGGCCTTCGATCGCTTCGTCGCGCGCGCGCTCCCGGAGCGGCTAGGCCGCACCTTCCAGGCGCCGCTGCGCCGCTTCCTCGACGAGAAGAGCCGGTTGCTCGAGGAGGCGCGCTCTCTCTACGAGGCCGCCATCAAGACGCGGGACGCGCACCACGCGATCGCCGCCTCGGCCCGGATCGGCCAGCTCTACCGCACCTTCGTCGACACGCTCCTCGCCTCGCGGGTGCCGAAGGTCGACGTGCCCGCGCAGCTCGCCGGCAAGGCACGGCAGGAGTTCCTCACCTCCTTCGCAGAGGCCTACTGCGACGCGCTCGGGGACGCGGTCAGTCGCGCCGAGGAGAAGGCGGTGGAGGCGATGTCGCTCTGCCTGCAGAAGTCCACCGAGCTCTCCTGGTATAGCCAGTGGTCCGGGCTCTGCGAGCGGGAGCTGAACCAGATCCAGCCAGCGCGCTTCCCGCTGGCCGCCGAGATCCGCGCCGCCCCGGCCTTCGTCGGCGTGCGTCCGGGGAGATCCAGGGTGGTCACCGAGCTCCGCCTGGCGAGCACCGTTGCGCTTCCTCGGCAGGGGAATTCGTCAACAAAATCAACGTCTGGAACCCGCTAACCCACCAATACTGTGCTGCAGCGCCGAAAGGAGGCGTGGCAAGCACCAACAGTGTGGTAGAAAAGCAGCGGCCCTCTCCCCCCGACGAGTGGCCAAACCTGTAAGCCACGTCACGGTTAACAGGGCAATTGGTCCACAGTTCTGATGATTTACAACTTCAGACCCCATTTGGTAAGATTCTTGGGAACCCGCTCCGCGGTCGGGTGTCACACACCTCGACCACGGCATAGACCCGACACGAACACACGGGAGACGCACTCGATGATCCGCAGGCTGATGCTCGGTTTCGTGGTCTCCGGCTTCCTCTTCGCGGGCACTTCGTCGCTCGCGCAGACGCCGGGAGGGGCGATGGGCGACGCCCCCGACGTGAAGTACAAGAAGAAGACGGTCTACGACTTCGACGACGATGTGGTCGAGGGTGAGCTTCAGCGCCCCGACGGCGAGTTCGTCGACACGCGGCGCAAGGCCAAGCACTCGACCCTGATCAAGATCCGGCAGGACTTCATCCCCGAGATGTTGAAGTCCGCCGAGGATATCTGATCGGTCGCAGCGCTCCGCGCGGTCGTAGCAGCGTTTTCAGGAACCCTGACCTCCTAGGGGTCAGGTAAACGCTAGTGGAGTAGCTTGGGGACATTCAGCTCGGGGCCGGGACACCGGACCTGGAGGAAGCCATGCCAGTGAAGATTCCCCTCACCTTCCGGATCTACAAGGGCGACCAGCTGGTCCGGGAAGAGACGCTCACCCAGGACATCATCAAGATCGGCAAGCTGGAGTCGTCGCACCTGCGGATCGATGATGAGGCCGTCTCGCGCATGCACGCGGTCATCGAGATCACGGGACCGAACGAGATCCATGTGATCGACCTGGCCAGCTCGAGCGGCACCATCGTCAACGGCCAGAAGGTGAACAAGTGCGTCCTCCAGGACGGCGATGAGCTGCGCCTGGGGAGCACCGTCATCAAGGTGGCCGTTGGCCAGCCGGTGCAGGACACCGCGGCCGCGCCGCAGCCGGCGGTCGCCGCGCCGCCGCCCGCGCCGATGATGCCTCCGATGATGGGTGTCGCTCCGCCGCCGATCGGGGGTATGGGCATGGGCATGGCGCCGCCAGCGTGGGTGCCGCCGCCTCCGGGCGTCATGCCGCCTCCGGGCTTCGCGCCGGGCATGCAGCAGATGGCGCCAGCGCCTCAGTACATCCCGCCGCCGGTCGACCCGACCCTCGACGTGCAGGACGGCTCGCGGGCGATCGAGGTCACGGCCATGCTCGGGGACTCGGTCCTCGAGGTGCACCACCTCGACAACCCGGGAGCGGGCAAGGTCGGCCCGGTCACCTACGCGCTCCTGGCCATCGGCTCTGCCATCATGGGCACCGGCCTCTTCTTCGCCATCACCGGCGTCATCAAGGAGATGGGGGAGACGGCCGGTGTGAAGCACGAGGCCGGCAAGTATGGACTCGGCGGGCTGTTGATGGCCCTCGGCGTCGGCCTGCTGATGTACGCCATCGTCCGCTTCCGCGAGGAGAAGCAGTCGCCGCACTTCTCCGTCGGCGAGGCGGTCGAGTCGAACCTCCACATGGTGAACCCGCTCATCCCGGCGCCGTTCTTCCCGCTGGTGCAGTCGAACGGCACCGACTACTCGCTCCTCTACACGCAGGGGATGAAGGGCGACGTGACGATCGGCGTGGACCGCATCGAGCTCGGCGAGCTGGCCACGCAGGGACGCGCCCGCCCGGCGGGGGAGTTCTCGAACACCTACGCGTTCCCCATCCCGCAGAACGCGCGCATCAAGCTTGACGTCGGCGAGAGCACCTTCCTGGTGAACTCGGTGGCGCCCGCCCGCCGCGTGTCTGGCCCGCTGCTCTCGCGCGTCGACTGGTCGGCCCAGGCCTTCAACGGGCTCTCGTTCATGGCGCACGCGCTG
>JAKLHH010000473.1 GCA_022710245.1 Myxococcota bacterium | reverse complement strand
CGCCGCGCTCTCCTTCCTCCTCGTCGGGCCCGCGACGCGCGTGACCCCGATCCTCTCGCTCACGGCGGTGATGAAGCCTCGCTTCGTGGCCCTCTACGTGGCGGCGATCTTCGGCTTCTCCATGGCGGCCGGGCTGCTCTACAGGTAGTGCGCACGCACGCGCAGTCATGCGCCGAGAGCGACCCTGCTCGCGGCGGCCATGCTACGGTGCGCGCCAACAGCAGCAGACCGAGAGGTGAACCGTGTGCCGTCGTCCCGTGGTCGGCCTCGTCGTGGCTGGTGCCCTGGTCCTCGTTCGCTGCAGCACCAACGCGCCGCCCGCACCTCCGGCGGCCGAGCAGGCCGCCGCCCGCGACGCGGCCCCGCCGCCCGCCGAGGCCGCGCCGGGGCAGGACCTCTCGCCCCTGCCGGACCTGCTCTCGCCTGACTCGGTGCCCGCCTGCTCGGCCGGCGCCTCGAGCTGCCCCGACCTCGATCACCAGCGGCAGTGCAAGGAGGTCGGCGGCCGGCTCGAGTGGGTCACCGAGGCCTGCGGCCCCGGCAGCCGCTGCCTGGCCACCGCCTGCGCCTCGAGCTGCACCGATGAGTGCCTCCTCGGCGCGAGCCGCGAGGTCGCCGGCAAGACGCAGGAGTGCAAGCTCTACTCGCTCGCCGCCGGCAAGAGCGTCGCGCCAGGCGCCGGCACGCGCGACCGGGCACGGCTCCACGACGCGTGGCTGCGCGCGCACCACCTGCCGGCCGGGGTGGTCTTCAACGCCTGGTTCACGGACCAGACCTTGAGCAAGCTCGGCGGCTACGGCCACACGCGCGACGGCGCGATCTGGACCGGGTCCTATCTCGCGGCGGAGGCGCTGCGGCTGCAGGTGACCGGCTCGCCGGAGGCGCGCGCCAACGCGGAGCATTTGGTCGAGATCCTCCACGGGCTCTTCGCCATCACCGGCGACCCCGGCTACATGGCGCGGCAGGCGGCTCCGCTCGGCGTCGATCCGCTCCTCGACGCGCTCTACGACCCGACCAACCCCGAGCACCACAAGGTGAAGGTCCAGGGCAAGGACTGGTTCTACACCGGCTCGACGAGCCGCGACCAGTACCAGGGCGTGGTGCTCGGCTACGCGCTCGCCTACGAGGCGCTCAGCTCGACGACGCACAGGCAGCTCATCCGCGACGATCTGGTGACCTTCTGCAGCGAGCTGATCAAGGACCGCAAGCAGGTCCCGGTGAACCTGCGCTTCAAGGTCGGCGGCACCTGGATCGAGCTGCCGCTCAAGTACGACGTCCAGTACGCGCTGCTGGTGCCGAGCGAGTTCAAGAACGGCGCGCCCTACCTGCAGATCGGCAGCGACGAGGACCCGACCGCGCTCGACGAGTCGACCCAGTCCGGCTTCCGCGAGTTCATGCCCGACCCCTCGGTGATGTTGAAGCAGACGCCCTTCATCGGCGCGCTGATCCCGCCGCTGCCGCGCTCCGGGAGCGCGATCATGCTCTCCTCGTTCCTGCGCGCCTGCATCAAGGTCACCGACGGCGTCCCCGGCTACACCCAGGCGAACCAGACCTTCGTCGATCACTACCAGAAGAACATCGCGTCCTTCACGGACGTGGCCAAGAGCTGGGGCTACACCTACGCGGGGCCGCCGGGGTGCTGGAAGGCCTACTATGGCCTGAACATCAGCCATCAGCCGATGTACAACCTGCTCCGGCTCGAGAACGATCCAGCGCTCCTCGCCACCTTCCGCCAGGGCTTCGCCGGCAAGATGTGGCAGTTCATCAAGGACCACAAGAACCCCTACTTCACCTTCATGCACGCGGCGCTGCAGAACGGCCCGACGGCGGCGCAGGTCACGGACGCCGTCGCGCAGCTCGCGCAGTTCGGCCCGCCGCCGATCGTGCACCTGGCCGTGGACCTGACCGGCAAGTACCCCGCCGATCCAGGGTGTCCCGGGAAGACGACCGTCGCGGTCGACGTCAAGGATCGCCTCCACGAGGACTTCATGTGGCAGAGCGATCCCTTCACCCTCGTCGGCGAGGGGGCGCTGACCACGGTGCACCCCGGCGTCGACTACCTGATCGCGTACTGGCTGGGGCGTCACCACGGCTTCATCACCGACGACGCGCCGGGGACGTGCCTGCGCTGGGAGTGACCCCGGCCAGGCCCGGGAGCCAAGTCCCCACCCGGGGAGCCCCTCCTGCCCGAACGATCTTGCGGTCTTCGCCCTGATCCGGCAGCCAGCAGCGGCGACTGTAGCCCCAGCACCTACCTCTCCAAGGGTTCGGTCATGCTGGAGATTCTGGAGGTACGCCTCTTGCACACACCGGGGGCACGACCCTTCTCGGAGGCCCGATGCGCTCGCGGAGCTCGCTCTCGCTCGTTGTCGCCCTGCTCGCTTCGATGGCCGCCTGCACGGATCCACCGTTCCCCGACGATCCGAACGCGCCCGGCAAGGCCGACGATCCGACCAGCCCGACGAAGCCGACGAACCCAAGCAACCCGGGCACGCCCTCCGATGGCGGGGCCGCGCCGTCGGCCGACTGCCAGATCACCAAGGCGTCGGGGCTGAGCTGCTCGGACGTGAGCGCCTGCTCGAGCCAGTGCGGGATCAGCATGGACTGCATGGAGGCGTGCAAGAAGAAGGGCTGCGCCTCGGCCGCCGCCGCCTTCACCGCGGTGACCGACTGCGTGATGGCGAGCTGCCTCTTCAAGTGCATGGGCGGCTTCACCCCGGACTGCGAGGCCTGCTCGAAGCAGGCCTGCGCCGCCCAGGTGAAGGCCTGCGACGCGAACAGCTGCGGGACCACCGTCATGTGCCCGCCGCCGCCGGCGCCCAAGGCCGACGGCGGGAGCAAGCCCCAGCCCACCCCTGGCGTGGACTCCGGCACGACGAAGCCGCCGCCCGAGAGCGGCGACACCTGCTACCAGGTCATCACCTGCAGCGAGGGCTGCATGTACCAGGGCTGCGTCGACGACTGCCGGGACAAGGCGTGCAAGACCTCGAAGGTCGTCTTCGACAAGCTCGAGGCCTGCAAGTTCAGCAAGTGCAACGTCGACTGCCTGACCGGCTACAACTCGTGGTGCCGCACCTGCCTGCTCGGCAAGTGCGCCGCGGACTACAACGCCTGCCAGAGCACTGGCTGCTGACCGACGGGGGCGCCGATCAACGGGTGGCCTTCACCGGCGAGATCGACTGCGGCCCCCCTCGTCGGCTAGACCCAAGACAAGCGCATGAGCCGTAGCGAGGAGGGCGAGACCGAGGCGAGGCAAGGAGGGCCGACGAAGTCGTACTTCTGGTACTTCGAGAAGGCCCGACGCCGTATCGCCGACGGTATCGCCCTCCGCAGTAGGCGACATGCGCTTGTCTTGGGGCTAGAGTAGTCGCGTGCACCGCGGCGCCCCCCCGCTCCTCCTGCTGCTCCTGCTCGCCGCCTGTCAGCCCCCGCCGCCCGCCGACCCCTCGTCGGAGGGGGCGAGATCACGCGCGACGAGGCCCAGCACCCATGGGCTGCCCTACCGGTTCCTCGTCGACGCCGTCGTCGACCGCGAGAGCGGCCGCGGCGAGGCCGCGATCGAGGAGCTGCGCGAGCAGCGCTGCGCCGACCACCGCAAGCAGGCGGTGGTCTTCTATCACCTGATCCTCGGCGAGCGCTGGCACCACCTCTGGGTCTGCTCGCGCCCGAAGCCCTACCGCGCCGCCACCGTCGCCGGCGCCGCGAAGCTCCAGGTCTGGCTCGATCGCCTGCGGGCCGCCGTGCAGGCGCGGCTCAGGCGCTGCGCTCCGGGCGCGGAGCGGGCGCTCTGGCGGCTCGAGCACGAGAGCGGCGTCGCTGGCTCGGGGAGCTGCGACGGCACCAGCCTCTTCCGGCTGCCTGGCGAGGCGCAGGTGGAGGCGGCGCTCCCGCGCGAGCCCGGCGCGGGCAGCGAGAGCTGGCCGGACGCGCGCACGCTCTTCCCGCTCGACGCGCGGCAGGAGCAGGCGCAGTTCACGCCGGAGCGCATCCACGTCAGCGGGCCCGTCACCCGGCGCGTGGCGCGCAAGCGCGGCTTCAAGCGGCCCGAGGAGATCGGCGACGAGGACACGGCGTTCCGCCTGATCCTCTCTCCCGTGGCGCGGCCGCGCCCGCAGGCGAACCTCGGCTGGGGCATCTCGGACATCCTCTTTCACCAGCTCGACGCGCGCCTCTCCGAGCGCTGGCAGCTGGGGGTGCAGGCCACCCTGCCCGTGCTCTGGGTCGGGGTGTTCCCGCAGCTCCGCTACGTCCATCCGCTGAGCCCCAACCTCGCGTTCGGCGTGCACCTGAGCGGCGGCATCTTCTGGCCCTACCTGGAGCCGGAGCTGCTGGCCGGGCTCTTCACCACGCGCTTCGCGGCGTACGGCGGCGGCGTCTACCTCAGCTACCAGGCGGGGCCGGTGCTGCTCAACGCGGGGCTGCCCGTGTACGGGGTGCGTCACGGCGAGCGCGAGTACAGGCAGGACTACGACCCGGTGACGAAGAAGCTGACCAAGCTGAGCCGCGTCTACTTCGTCGACCGCTGGTTCGCCATCCCCGACCTCGGCCTCTCCTGGCGGGTCAGCCGCCGCGTGCGGCTCAACCTCGAGGTCCACGTGCCGCTCGGCGACTTCGAGGACGTCGGCAAGGTGTGGCTCCTCCTCTACGGCGTGCGTGTCCTCGGGCGCGGCGTCTACCTGGATCTCACCTTCCTGGCGCCGCTGTGCCCGGGGGTCTCGTCGTTCTACAGCTCGCTGCCGCTCGGCGTGCCGATGGCCTCGGTGGGGCTCGACTGGTAAGCGTGGGGCGGGCTCGACTGGGGGGTCGACTGCGGGGCGTGGAGCGGGAGCGGCCGGATCAGTTGCTGCCGATCAGCGCGTCGACGTCGTACTGCCCGGCGTCGATCAGCTTGACGCCGCTGCCACGCCCGTGGAGGCGCGTGTCGGGGAAGTCGCTGTAGTCGTCCTTCTTGAAGTCGAGGTTGATGAGGAGCTCGAGCTGCGACGGATCCGTGGCCGCGAGGAGCGCGTAGCCGATCGCCTGGGCCTCGCTCGGCAGGTCGAGGTCGAGCTTGCTGCGGAGCTCGTCGACGAGCGCGACCACCTCGGCGATCTGCCGCTCGGCCACGCTGGTCAGCGTGACGGCGCCCTTGCCGTCGAGGACCGCGAGGTGCGCCTGCTGGCCGAGCGTGGTCTGGCCCATGGCCTCGCTCTGGTAGCTCGCCGCCGCCACCTTCTGCAGCCGCGCGAAGGCGAGCGCACGGGTGGCGAGGAGCCCGGCGGCCTTCTTCACCTCGCCGCCGACGTCGGAGAGCCGCTCCTGCAGGTCCTCGGCCTGCTCGTCGGGCTCGGCGCGGCGATCGACGTGCATCACGGCGAGCGTGTCCTGCAGCGCGGCGGTGAAGCGCTTCGCGCCCTCCGCGGTGGCGAGGAGCGAGGCGAGCGCCGCGCCGCTCAGCTTGACGTCCACCGTCATCGCGGCCTTGGGACCGGTCCAGAGCGCGGGGAACTGCGAGCTCGACTGCACGGCGAGCTTCAGCTTGAGCAGCTCGCGGACCACCTTCGCGCCGGAGTCGAAGGCCGGGTCGAGCCCGTCGCGGACGCCCTCGTCGACCAGCGCCTGGAGGGCCACCTCGGCCTTCGCCCGGCCCGAGAGCACCGCCGGATCCTTGGCGGCGTTCTCCAGGCAGGTGCGGTAGGCGGCGTCGGCGGCGGCGTTCGCGCCCCCTGCGCCCTTGCCGTTGCCCGTGTTCACCGGCCGTGGGCAGCGCTTCTCCATGTAGCGCTCGAGCGCGTCAGTGATCGGCGCGACCTGCGTCGAGAGCCGCTCCTTGCCGAGGAAGGCGAGGAGGAGCGGGTCGACGTGATCGAGGATCTGATCCCGCTCGGTGTAGCTGTCGTTCTCGCGCAGCTGGAGCCCGAGGTTGAGGTCCGCGTCGACGAGCCGGCCCGCGGTGCTCCGCAGCGAGGCCAGCCCGCGCCGCTTGAAGCCGCGGGTGGTGAAGAAGAGCCCGCTCTCCTTGTCGAGCTCGTCGAAGAGGAGCTGCTGGCTGTCGGGGCCGCTGGTGATGACGATGGAGCCCGAGCGGGCCAGCTGCTGGCGGAAGAAGCGCATGCTGAGGAAGTACGCCCCGAGGTAGGTGGAGACGCTGCGCGAGTCGCGGGTCAGGTCGAGGAGCTGGACCACGCCGCTGCCCGGGCGGTTGGCGAGCGCCTGAGCCAGCCGGACGTCGCCACGCAGGGCCTGGATCATCGCCTGCTCGATCGCCTCATCGTCGCGGCCGAGGTCGAAGGAGAAGCGC
>JAKLHH010000472.1 GCA_022710245.1 Myxococcota bacterium | reverse complement strand
GGCCTCGAGCTTCTTCTGCTTCTCGGGGTAGCCGATGTGACCAATAAGCATGGCCGCGGCGCGGATCATGCTGCAAGGATCGGCGTACTGGGCGCGGCCCTCCTGGACCATGCGCGGCGCGCTGCCGTGGATCGCCTCGAACATCGCATACTGCTTCCCGATGTTCGCGCTGCCGGCGGTGCCGACGCCGCCCTGGAACTCGGCGGCCTCGTCGGTGAGGATGTCGCCGTAGAGGTTCGGCAGCACCATCACCTGGAAGTCGCGGCGGCGCTTCTCGTCGACCAGCTTGGCCGTCATGATGTCGATGTACCAGTCGTCGGCCTCGATGCCCGGGTACTCCTTCGCGATGCGATAGAAGTTCTCCAGGAAGCGGCCGTCGGTGGTCTTCACCACGTTCGCCTTGGTCACGCAGGTGATGCGCTTGCGGCCCTGCTTCTTCGCGAACTCGAAGGCGAGGCGCGCGATGCGGTCGGCGCCCGGCGCGGTG
This sequence comes from Myxococcota bacterium, assembly GCA_022710245.1. Next base: position 5,798 of record JAKLHH010000472.1, on the reverse strand, counting down.
ATCAGCCGGAAGTCGATGGCGATGTCCGCGTCGACCTCGATGCCCTGCGAGCCGAGCGCGTACACGTCCTCGGTGTTCTCACGGAAGAACATCCAGTCGATGCCCTGCTCGGGGATGCGCACGGGCCGCACGTTGGCGAAGAGGTCGAGCTCCTTGCGCATGCCGACGTTGCAGCTCTCGATGTTCGGCCACGGATCGCCCTTGCGCGGCGTCGTCGTCGGTCCCTTGAGGGTGACGTGGTACTTCTTGATCTCGGCGAGGACGTCGTCGGGGATCGCCTTGCCCTTGGCCGCGCGGTTCTCGATGGTGAGGCCCTCGATGTCGGCGATCTCGACCTTGCCGGCCGCGACCTCCTCCTTCAGCACCTCGCAGAGGAGCCACTTGGCCTCCTTCGCGATGAAGGGCCCGATGCCGTCGCCGCCGAGGATGCCGACCTTGATCGGCTTCAGCTTCGCGTAGTCGACCCAGTCGCCCGCGGCCTTGACCTTCTCCATCCGCTTCATCTGGGTCTCGAGCAGCTTGCCGAAGTGCTCCTTCGCGCGGTTGATCGCTTGTTGATCCATTGACGTCCTCCGTGGTGCGGTCCCGTCAGGAGGCGGGGTCGCCAGGTGCAGGGGGTGAACCTGCGATCTATGACTTGTGCGGCGAAAACTCAAGCAAAATCGGCGTTCGGTCGGCCCCCGACCTGCGGCCGATGTCCCTCGCCGAGCTCTGCCTCGGCCGGATCCCGCCACGCGATCGCCGGCCGGACTTATATCCCAGTTTTGCCACGGTGCACTAGCAGAAAACGCCACACCGGCAACCGCCGAGGCTGTGGACGCGCAGGAAAGGCTTGGGTATAGTGCGGCCCGCTTGCTGTGGTCGCGGCCGCTGCGGGTCCTGTCCCGACCCGCGCGCCGTCGCTTGAGGATCCGCCGCCCGTCGGACGCCCGCGCGCGTCCGGGAGGAGAGCCTTCGATGAGATGGTTGCCTGTCCCGCTGCTGGTCCTCGCGCTCGGCTGGCCAGCGTACGCCGCCGAGACCTACGAGGGCGTCGAGAAGACGAGCCTGCCGGTCTCGGTGCTCAAGCGGGTGCTCTTCCCCTTCGTCGCCACCTGCGGCGCCGAGAAGACGCACTTCCGCGCGCTCTTCTGCGACGCGCTCAACGAGCGGCTGAAGGCGCAGCACCAGGCGAAGGTCTACCGCTCGACCTTCGAGGCCTCGGACGCGGGGCCGCTCGTGGTCCGCTTCAAGGCGAAGCCGAAGCCGGTGGCGGAGCTCGAGGTGCTGGGCTGCCTCACCTGCAAGGAGCCGATGCTCGAGCGCGAGGGCGGCGACGTCTCGAAGGGGCGCTTCTTCCTCTTCAAGATGCCGAAGGAGATCAAGATCCGTCGCGGCAAGCTGATGTACGACCTCGGCGACATCGGCGTCACCACGTACAAGATCGACCTGCCGGCGACGATGACCGAGAAGAAGTTCAACGAGCAGATCCTGCCCTCGCTGCGCCTCGATCTGATCTACCGGCCGGTCGCCGGCGTGACCATGCTCGGCAAGAAGTACAAGTACGGCGTCATCCAGTTCGAGCTCGTCGGCCACCGCGTCTACGATCGCTGCGAGGGCAAGGTCTACGGCGCGGCGCCGGCGATGGCGGGCAAGTTCCTCGTCGACAAGACGGACATGACCTGCGTGCAGAACCAGCCGAAGAAGGTCGTCGCCAAGCCGGTGCTGCCGACGGGGCTGCCCAAGGCGGCGGTGAGCGCGCTGATGCTGCAGGTCGGCGGTGACCTGCACACCTGCTACGAGCAGTTCGGCGAGCAGGGCGAGACGCCGGCGGAGATCCTGGTCTCCCCCGAGGGGAAGGTGAAGACGGTGAAGGTGTCGGGCAAGCTCGCCGGCACGGCGACCGGCAAGTGCGTCGAGCGCCTCGTGCGCGAGACCAGCTTCCCGAAGTTCGTCGGCGACGACGCCCGCCTGCAGTGGCCCTTCGCGATCCGGAACTAGGTTAGCCTCGCCTCGCGCTCGCCTCGCACTCTTTGCTCTCGCATCTTCGTGTCGGCGCGCTTCGCCGCGCGCTCGCGCTCTTTACTCTCGCATCTTCGTGTCGGCGCGCTTCGCCGCGACGTGAGCCTTCGCCGCGACGTGAGCCTTCACCGCGACGTGAGCCTTCGCCGCGACGTTGAGCCTTCGCCGCGACGTTGAGCCTTCGCCGCGACGGTGAGCCTTCGCCGCGACGGTGAGCGGAAACCGGGGGCAGGTTTGGAACCTGCACCCTGAGACCGCTACGCGGAGAGCGGAAAGTGCGGTCAGGTCTCGGACCTGAGTGCAGAGTTCGCCAAGAAGCGAGCGGAAAGTGGGTGCAGGCTTCAAACCTGCCCCGAGAGACCGCCGGGACGTGGGAGTGACCTGAGCCTCCGGGCCGGGTGGCTGCTGCGAAGGAGTGGGCGGTCGCGCCGCCGCCGGGCGGGCACCTATCCGCCGCGGCGGCGATGGCGATCGCGCCGATGGTTCTACCCGTATCCCCCTCGCAGGCCCGAACTCGGCTGCAACCGCGGTGCCATGGGCGCCGCCCTCTGATCTTCGCAGGATCAGCGCTGCTCGCCGACAGGCGCCGGCGGGCCGCGCGGGGGAGCCTTCGCAAGTGGTGTGGGAGTTCACGCAGCGCGGCGAGCGCAGCCCTCAGGTGCGAGCGGGTAACGAGCACCGAGCGCGCACCGAGCGCGCCCCTCACTCGCTCGCAGCTAGGAGCGCGACCGCCGCTGCGTTCGCTCGAGCGCGCCGCTAGCCCCGAGAGCGCCGCGACCGCCCGAGCGCGCGCTCGGTGTGGAAGGGCCCGCGGTGCTCGAGGTCGCGCGGCCAGCGCGAAGACGACGAGCTGAGCGCGTCCTGCCCCCAGAGCGGATGGCGTGGCCCCAGCGCGAGGCCGAGCTCACCGACGATAGAGAGGGCGGGCTCGATCGCCGCGAGGTCCACCTCCGTGCTCCAGTAGCCCGCGAGGTGGACGAGGAGGAGCTCGGTCGCCGCCAGCCCCGCGCGCTCGCCAGCGCCGCCGAGAGCGCCGACGACGCTCCCCGCGCCGTGCGCCAGCGCGGCGAGGCTGCACGCGAGCGCGAGGCCGAGATCCTCGCGCGCCTCCACCTCGAGCTGGTCGGGTCCGAGCCCGAGGACCTCGCGCAGCCGCCCGAGGAGCCGCGGCAGCGAGCGGGGCGGCGCGGCCTGGGCGAAGGGCAGGCCGAGGCCGTAGCTGTCGCAGAGGCGCAGGCGGAGCGGCGGCGCCCCGCTCCTCGCGAGGTGCCGCGCGGCTCCCTCGAGGAGCGGGAGCAGGCAGCCGTCGAGGTCGGCGCGGGTCACGTCGAGGAGCTGGAGCCGCGGCCGCAGGCCCGCCTCGGCGCACGCGTCGAGGAGCGCGAGGAGCCGCCGTGCCTCGCTCGCCCGCGCGACGCGGCCGCCCTCGGCCAGGAGGTGGTCCGAGGCTGGCCAGGAGAGCCCGACCTCGGCGAGGTGGAGCCCGCGGAGCGCGGCGACCGCGGCCGGCTCCGGCGCGAGGAGCGGCACCGGCTCGAGGTGGCTCTCGCCCTCCTCGCGACGTGAGAGCGCGAGCTCGAGGAGCGCGCGGTCCGCGGCGTCCTCGAGGGCGAGCTCGACGCGGGCGACGAGGCCGCCGGGGCGGCCGGCCCGCTCGAGGAGCTCCCAGAGCGCGACCGCCTGCGCGGGCGAGGGCTGCCGGAGCAGCGCGCGTCCGGCGGAGAGCGTGGCGTCGACGCAGCGGACCGACGGCGCCACGGCGGCCGCGAGGGGCTCGCCGGCGAGCGCGAAGCCGGGCAGGCCGCCGGCGGGGAAGAGGTGGCGCAGCAGGCTGGGCGGATCGTCGTCCTCGAGCTCTCGCATCACGCACCTCTGCGGGCGAGTTGCTGGTCGCGGCGGAGCGGACCAGCGGTGGCCCCTGCAGGCGGCGGAGCATCAGGTGACGCCCCACTCCGCTCTGGTCTTTGTCGCTGGCAGACACGATACTACGGGGGCAACCGAAGAGGGCAGTCGATGATCGCTATCCTTCACGGCTATCTCCTCGATGGCTCCGGCTCGAACCTGTGGACGCAGTCGATCGTGCGCACGCTCTGTCAGGCGGGCGAGACCGTGCACCTGATGTGTCAGGAGCCGCACCCCGAGAAGTTCGACTACGTGGCGCAGGCGATCCGCTACGACGGCAGCGGCAAGCCGCGCCTCACCCTGCAGCGGCAGGTGCCCTACCCGGGCCGCTGCGTCCTGCACAAGCCCACCCTCGGCGGCGTCCTGCCCGTCTACGTCTGGGACAAGTACGAGGAGTACACGAAGGTCGTGCCGATGATCGAGCTCGACGACGCGACCATCGAGGACTACCTGCGCCGCAACGTGCAGGTCCTCGAGCAGCTCGTCAGCCAGCACCCGATCACCGCGGTCCACGTGAACCACGCGGTGCTGATGTCCGTCGTCGCCGAGCGCGTCTGCGAGCCGCGCGGGCTCCCCTTCGTGATCATGCCGCACGGGAGCGCGCTCGAGTACGCGGTGAAGAAGGACCCGCGCTTCTACCGCTTCGCGGCCTCGGCCTTCAGCAAGGCGAGGCGCATCTTCGTCATCGGGCCAGAGATCCGCAGCCGCGTGACCAGCATCTTCGCCGAGGTGCCGGGCGTCGCGGAGAAGACCGTCGACCTCAACCTCGGCGTCGACACCGGCCTCTTCGAGCCGACGCCGCCCGCGCGGCGCCGCGAGAACCTGGAGCGGCTCGGCGAGGCGCTCTCCGGGGTCGAGCGCGGCAAGGGGCCCGAGCTGACCAGCACCATGCGCCACCGGCTCGGCGACACCATCGAGCAGGAGAGCCTGCGGCGCGTGCTCAGCCAGGCCGCCGACTACACCGCCAAGCACACCGACACCGACTGCGAGGCGAAGCTCGCCGCGGTCGACTGGGAGGGCGAGAGGACCCTCCTCTTCGTCGGGCGCCTGATCGTGAGCAAGGGCATCCAGTGCGTGATCGCGGCGCTCCCCTCGATCCTCGCGCAGGAGCCGAAGGCGCGGCTGCTGGTCGTCGGCCACGGGCCCATGCGCGAGCCGCTGGAGGCCATGCTCTGGGCGCTCGACAACGGCAAGCGGCAGCTCTTCCGCAACCTGGTGCGCTGGGGGCGTTACCTCGAGGGCGGGCGCGAGGCCGAGCCGCTCGGGCACCTGGAGAAGTACCTGGCCAGCCTCGAGGCCGAGGGGAAGCTCGACGAGTACTTCCGCGCGGCGCGCGAGCAGCACGTCAGCGAGCGGGTGATCTTCACCGGGTACCTCACGCACCGCGAGCTGCGCTACCTCTTCCCCTGCTGCGACGTCGCCATCTTCCCCTCCATCGTCGCCGAGGCAGGGCCGCTGGTCTTCCTCGAGGCGCTCGCCTCCGGCGTCTTCCCGCTCGGCATCTACCACGCGGGGATGGGCGCCTCGATCGACGCGGTGGGCGCCGCGGTCCCGGGGAGCGGCGAGCTGATGAAGCTCCGCCTCGAGGAGGAGCACACGGTGGCGGACATCGTCGCGAACAGCGTGGCCGCGCTCAAGCTCGGCCGCGTCCACGCCGAGGCGCTCCGCGGGCTCGCGGTGGAGCGCTACGACTGGCGCGCCGTGGCGGGCAAGCTCGTCACCACCCTCGAGGGGCTGGCGAAGCAGCCGGTCCCGGCGTAGCCACCGCACCCCACCCCACCCACGCCAGCACGTCGAGGGCATCTGCACGTCGAGGGCATCTGCACGCCAGCACGTCGAGGGCATCTGCACGTCGAGAGCATCTGCACGCCAGCACGTCGCGGGCATCTGCACGT
>JAKLHH010000471.1 GCA_022710245.1 Myxococcota bacterium | reverse complement strand
TCTCCGCGGCACAGTTCCAGCTGGTCACGATCCCGTCCGGCGTCATCGAGAGGATCGCCACTGGCGAGGCCTCGAGGATGGCGTCCACCCGGCCGCGCGCGTCCCGCAGGTCGCTGACCGCGGTGTCCCGCTGCGCCTGGACCGTCGCGCCCCGCAGGACGAGCGCGAGATCAGCGGCGACCTCCTCGAGGAGCGCGACCTCCTCGGCGTCGGCCGCCATCCCCGATGGGAGGGAGACGTGGAGGAGGCCGAGCGCGCCGCCGTCCCCCTGGAGCGAGATGGTGATGGCCTCGCGGGCCGCGGGGTAGACGAGGCCCACCGGGCAGCCAGGGCAGGAGAGGGGCGGCGCCCGGCGTACGGTGCCCGGCTCGGCGAGGGCCCTCCGCATGCACTCGGGCAGCGCCTGGCGCGCGACCAGCTCGCGCAGCGGCGCGAGGTTCTGCTCCAGCCCGGCCGAGGCCGCGAGCGAGACGACCCCGGCCTCGCGGAGGACGATGCAGCTCGTCTCGAAGCCACGCGACCGGACCAGGAGCTCACAGGTCTTCTGCAGCAGGCGTCGGGGCTCGCGCTCGCGCAGGATGAGCTGGGTCACGTCGTGGATGCCGCGGAGCACCGCGTTCAGCCGCGCCACGCGGGCCTCAGCCTGGCGTCGCGCCGCGCCGGTGCGCAGGCTGGCGATCCCGTGGCCGAGGTCCACCGCGAGCTCGTCGAGGAGCTCGTGCTCCGCGTCGTCGAAGGAGTCGGGCTCCGCCGCGTAGATCGCCATGCCGCCGATGCAGCTCCCCTCCACCTGCAGCGGGAGCGCCATGACCGAGCCGAAGCCGTGCTCGAGGGCCGCCTGGCGCCAGGGCGCGAGCTCCGGATCGGTGGCGATGGAGCGGGCCACCGCCGAGCGGCCGCTCCGGATCGCGCGCCCCATCGGTCCGGCGCCGCGCGGCGAGCTCCCCCAGCTCACCGTCGCGTGCTCCAGGTAGCTGCCGTCCCCCCAGTGGGCGACCGGACGCACCGTCTGCTCCGCGTCGCTCACCTTGAGGCCGATCCAGGCCAGGCGGTAGCGCCCCCGCTCGACCAGCACCCGGCAGACCTCGGTCATCAGCTGCCGCTCTTCCTTGACGCCGATCAGCAGCTGCCGGCAGTCGCCGAGCACCGCCAGGGTGCGGTGCGCGCGGCGGAGCGCTGCCTCGCCGCGCACGCGCTCGCTGATGTCCAGCGAGAGGATGACGATCCCCTCGGGTACCGGCTCGATGCGGAGCTGGAACCAGCCGCGGGAACCGTCGGGGAAGGTGAACTCGTTGACGAGCTGCCGCGGCTCCCGCTCCTGCAGGCACTGGGTGATGGCCGCGAAGAGGTGGGTCTCCTCGATGCCGGGGTAGGCCTCCATCATCGTCCGGCCGGGGAGCTGCTCCGGGGTGGCACGCCCGTGCGCGGCGGCAGCCGGGTTGACGTAGAGGTAGCGGTAGCTGGGGTCGATGACCTGGCAGCCCTCGACGAGGTGCTCGAGGACGCTCCGCTCGAGACCGCTGCTCCCCGCGGGCGCGACTTCCTTCACGGCTGGCTCCCCCGTTGACGTCATCGATCTGATGTGACTATAGCGCAGCCCCGCCGCGCAGGTCGAAGGCGAAGGCGAAGGCGAGCGACAGAGTGGTGGGTGTGGCGTCCGCACCTGCAACCGCGAGTCGGCAGTGACGCGCAGCGACGACGGCCAAGTGGCCGACACCGCGACCACGGCGCCCTGGCGCGCGGTTTGCTCGGGATCCTCGCATGGGTCACCTTCGCCGACTCTGCTGGCCGCCGATCGCTCTCGGCCTGTGCGCCTGCACCAGCACCCTCGAGGGGGCGAGCGCCGACGTCTGGCAGCACGGCGACCAGCGCGCCCTCGAGGCCGGGCTCCGCCCTCTCGAGGCGGGCGCCGAGGGGCTGTCCTCGCGGCCGGACGCCTCTCCTGACCGCCTGCAGAGCGTGCCCGGCCGCCTCCCGGCCGACCAGCTCCCGGCCCTGCAGTTCGCCGCTGGCAGCGGCCTCGCCGGCGGTGTGGTCAGCGGCCGCATCTACGCGGACCTGGCGGCCAACGCGCCTGCCCGCCTGCGCGACCTCGCCGCGCTGGGGGTGCGCGTCCTCCGCATCGAGATCGAGCGCGACACCCCCTGGAGCCAGTACCAGACGCTGGCCACGGCCGCGGCCGCGGCCGGGATCGAGCTCCTCGCGCTGATCTCGGCGCAGAGCACGGCCGCCGGCACCCCGAAGCCGATGGCCGGCGACCGCGCCGCCTTCGACGCCACCTTCGTCCCCGCCTTCCTCGCCGCCCTCGACGCGACGCTCGCCAAGCTCCCGACGGTGCGCTTCGTCGAGGTGTGGAACGAGCCGGACGTCTACGAGTTCCAGCCCATGTACAGCTGGTCCGCCGCCGCGGGCTGCGGCGCGCTCGAGGGCGCCTACCGCTATCCGCTGCTGGTGACGCGCGTCTTCGAGACCATCCACCAGCGGCGGCTGGCGGGCAAGCCGACGCCGCAGGTGGTCGGCTTCGATGTCTCGCGCGGGGACGACAGCTGCCTGCGCGGCGTGCTCTTCGACTCCGAGCCGGTGCAGAACCACCGCAAGTACTACCGGCCCGCTCGCGGGCTCGCCGACGGGCTGCCCGTCGACATCGTCTCGCTGCACGGCTACGGGAACGCGGGCAAGGCGCCCTGGGAGACCGGCTACACGTACGCGGGCGGCACCTTCGCCGACGGGGTCGACGCCATCCTCGGCAGCACCTTCGCTGACGGCAAGGCGGTCTTCGCCGCCACACCCCTCTGGCTCACCGAGGTCGGCTACGGCCTCAACACCTTCGCCGGACGTGCCGACCCCGCCGCCACCCAGCGCGACGCGGTCACCAGCGTCTTCGCCACGCTGGCCGCGCGGCCAAAGGTGACCGCGGCCTTCTGGTACGACTACCGCGACGACGAGCCCGGCCCTGGCAGCGAGGGGAACAGCTGCGGACTGCGCTACCCGTCGACGAAGGGCTTCGCCGCCCACCCCGCGTACGAGGCCTACCAGGCCGCCACCTCCAAGGCGCTCGATCGCACGCCGCCCGCAGGCGAGCTCGAGGCGCCCCAGCCCGGCGCGCACGGCCAGGCCGGCGCGCAGCTCGCGGTCAGCGGCTGGGCGATCGACGCCGACGGCCAGCCCCCGCAGATCGAGCTCGCCGTCGACGGCAAGGTGGTCGCCACAGTGAGCGACGGGAGCGCGCCCTCGAGCAAGGCCTGCGTCACGGCGCACTCGGCCCGCTGTCCGGCCGTCGGGTTCGCGGCGAAGGTGACGCTCCCGGCCGCGCCGGGGCCGCACGAGGTCGCGGCGCGGGCACGGGACGCCGCGGGCAACGCGCGCGTCCTCGGGCGGGCGGACGTCGTCGTCGATCCCTGACCGTCTGATCGCCTGATCGCGCCCCGCCGCCAAGTTGCCCGCCGCGGCGGCCGCAAGTACGATCCGTCGATGCACCGCACGCTCCGGTCGGCGAACCGTACCAGCCCCCTCCTCGTGCTCCTCGGGCTCCTCCTCGCCCTGCCCTGCCTGGCCGCGCCCGAGCCGCCCGCCGAGCTCGGGGAGCAGGCGCGCCTCCTCTACCGCGTCGCAGCCTGCGCCGGCGAGGCGGCGCTCCCGTCGACGTTCCCCGCCAGGCTCGTCGACGGCGTCTGCCGTCCGGTGCGCTCGATCACCCACCACCACATGAAGCACGTCATCGCCGTGGCGCGGCCGTTCATCGCGCGGCTCAGGCCGGCCGGGCTGCCGCCTACCCCTTCGGCGGGGGCGACCTCCTCTACGCGCTCACCAGCTTCCCCGAGGCGAGCGAGATCACCACGCTCTCCCTCGAGCGCGGCGGCGACGCGCGGGCGATCGAGCGCGCCCGCGAGGCGGAGCTGCGCACCGGCCTCGCCGACGCGAAGTGGATGATCATGCGGTTGATGATGGTCGACTACTCCTTCACCACGCACATGACCGCGATGGAGAAGAGCCCGCTCCCGAACCAGATCGTCCTCGCGCTCGCGGCGCTGGCCGCGCACCGCCTCGAGCCAGTCTCGCTGCGCTACTTCCGGGTGGAGCCAGGCGGGTCCCTCCACTACTACGCGGAGGCGGAGCTCGCGCGCGAGGGGGGCCGGCCGCTCGCGCTCACCGAGACCAGCGCGGGCGGCCGCAAGCGGCGCCCCGAGATCCCGGCGGTCTTCTCCAGCTTCGAGCTCGGCTTTCGCGCCGCCGGCGGCAAGGGACCGGTCCGCATCTACCGGCACCTCCGCGCCAACGTCGACGACCAGCACCTGCGCGCGGAGCCCGGTGTGCTGCGCCACCTCGAGGCCAAGGGGCGCATCGCGGCGATGACGAAGGCCGCGAGCTACCTCCTCTGGCGCGACGACTTCTCGCTGATGCGCGGCTACCTGCTGCGCAAGATGGACTGGATGATCTCGGACTCGACGGGGATCCTGCCGGGTCACGCGACGGCGGCCGGGTTCGTCCAGGAGTGCTATGGCCGCTTCAAGCGCTCCCTCCTCGGCACGCGGAAGGCGCACAACCTGGCGATGGGCGCGCTCTGGCGCGGGCAGCCGCACCGGCCGCTGCCCTTCTCGTTCGGCTACCCTGACTTCGACAACCGCAGCCCGCACCTGCTGGTGACCCGTCGGACGCAGGTGTCGGGGGCGCGATGAACGTCACGGCGCCGCACCGGTCGGGCGTTGGGAGAACTGACGCCGCGGCACCCACGCTCCGGCCAGGGCTCGCTGCCTTCGCCCTGCTCCTCTGGGCGGGCACCGCGGCCGCCGCGCCTACCAGCCGCGCGGCGCGTGACGGGAGCCCGACCCCCGCGGCCTCGGCGCCCGCGGCTCCCGCGGTCACGACGCAGGACACCATCGCCGGAGGCGACCACTGGCGTCTGGTCACGCCGCGCGGACCGGTTCACGTCTGGCGCCCGCCGGGGTTCCAGGCGCGGAGCGCGGGGGTCGTGCTCCACGTGCACGGCTACCACCAGACCGTGGACCAGGCCTGGGAGCGCTACCACCTCGCGGAGCAGTTTCGCGCCAGCGGCCAGAACGCGCTCTTCATCGTGCCGGGGGCGCCGGCCTCGCGCGAGGAGCGCGTGCGCTGGACGAGCCTCGCGCGCCTGCTGCAGACCGTCGCGCGCCAGACCCGCGTCGCGGTGCCGCGCGGTCTGGTGGTGGCGATGGGGCACAGCGGCGCCTTCCGCACCATCGTCGCCTGGCTCGACTACCCCTGGCTGCGGCAGGTGATCCTGCTCGACGCCCTCTACGCCAACGAGAAGGAGCTCGAGTACTGGCTCGAGATCGGACCTCGCCACGAGCAGCACCGGATGTTCATCGTCGCCGAGGACACGCGCGCCAAGTCAGAGGCCTTCGTGGCCGGGGTCCCGCACGCGGTGAAGCGGGCGCGCATCCCCGCCGAGGTCGGCGAGCTCAGCCGGCGCGAGCGGCGGGCGCGGCTGCTCTACCTCGACTCCCAGTACAAGCACGACGCCATCGTCGCCAGCGGCAAGGTGATCCCGCTCCTCCTCCGGCTGACCCAGCTCGCCTGCCTGCCGGAGCGCGCGCGATGAAGCTGATCACCTGGAACGTGAACTCGGTGCGCCTGCGCTGCGAGCGGCTGCTCGGGGTGCTCGCCCGTCACCAGCCGGATCTCGTCTGCCTGCAGGAGCTGAAGTGCAGCGACGACGCGTTCCCGCACCAGGCGCTGGCGGTGAGCGGCTACCAGGCGACCGTCTACGGGCAGAAGGGCTACAACGGCGTCGCGCTCCTCTCCCGGCAGCCGCTCGGCGAGGTGCAGCGCGGCTTCGCCGGCGATCCGCTCCCCGGTGAGGCGCGCGTGCTCTCGGCGACCATCGAGGGGGTCCGCGTGATCGGGCTCTACGTGGTGAACGGCCAGTCGCTGGTGAGCCCGAAGTACCAGCTGAAGCTCGAGTGGCTGGACGCGCTGGGCCGCTGGCTCGCGGCGGAGCATCGTCCGGAGCAGCCGCTGGTCCTGCTCGGCGACTTCAACATCGCGCCGGAGGACCGCGACGTCCACGCGCCGGAGCTCTGGCGCGGCCGCGTCCTCTGCAGCGATCCGGAGCGCTGGAGGCTCGGCGCCCTCCTCCGCTGGGGGCTCCGCGACCTGCTGCGCCTCCACACCGAGGAGGGCGGCGTCTTCACCTGGTGGGACTACGGGCCGCGAGCGTTCGCGCGCAACGAGGGGCTGCGCCTCGACCTGGTCCTCGGCACCGAGCCGGTGGCGGCGCGCTGCCGCGCGGTCACCGTCGACCGGGAGGAGCGACGGGA
>JAKLHH010000470.1 GCA_022710245.1 Myxococcota bacterium | reverse complement strand
AGGCTCTCCGGCAGCACCGCCAGCCGGTTCTCGTGGAGCTCGAGCAGACACAGCTCGGAGAGCTCGCCGAGCTCGTCGGGGAGCGTGGCGAGGGCGTTGCGGCCGAGCCGCAGCTCGACGAGCGCCTCCAGCCGTGCGATCGCGCGCGGCAGCTCGCGCAGCCCGGCGCCGGTGAGGTCCAGCGCGACGACCGCGTCGGGGCGGCCGCGCCAGGTGAGCGGGCGATGGCAGCTCCGCTGGAGCTCGTCGAGGACCTGCTGCTGAGCGTGCATCGGCACCTCCGCTGGTGGCGGCCGCGGTACTCTACCTCGCCCGCGGCCGCAGAGCCTCGGCGGACGGCACTTTTCGAGGAGCGTGCGAGCATGACCACCCATCCCAGCTCGAGCCGCGCCGAGTATCCTGCCTAGCTGCCTGCTCCGTCCCGCAGCGAGTGCGCTCTGCCGTTTGCGCAAGGTGGGGGTCCTCCCCTCACTCGCCTACAGGTGCACGGCTCACGACGCCACATGGAAATCTCGCCTGGCTGCCCGGCGTCGAGACCTGCCAGGACCCACAGGGTGCTGCGAGCCGCAAACGGCCGTGAGCACGGTCCAGGCGCCACGGCCGCAACCCGTTGAGTTCTGGAGGTTGCAGTGGTCGGGCTCGCTGGCTTGCTTGTTGCCATAGGCAACTGCGGGAGCCACGCGAGGAGGATCACTATGAGACGCACCCGCACCCTGACCATGGCCGCGAGCGTGATGGTCCTGCTGCTGTCGGCCTGCGGCCCCGGCGACATCCTCTCCGGAGAGGTGGTCGAGGAGGACGACGCCGTCGACCCGAACGAGCCCGACCCCTGGAGCGAGGCGCAGGGCACGATCGGCGAGGGCGAGAGCGACCGGGAGATCTCGAGCTGCACCCAGAAGTCCGGCATGTACAACGGCAACTACACCCGCCTCTCGTACGCCTCCGTCGCCAAGCTCGCGCACGGGGTGGGCATCCCCTGCGGCTACAGCCTGGTCAAGGCCGTGGCCGTGGCCGCCGCCGAGTCGGGCCGCTACCAGTATGCGTACCTCCGCAACAAGGGCTGCTCCATCGACCGCGGCATGTGGCAGATCAATAGCGTCTACCACCCGTCCTACTCGACCTTCGACCTCAACCTGAACGCGAAGGGGATGGTCTCGATCTCCAAGCGCGGCACCAACTGGCAGCCCTGGTACGGCTACACGAAGGGCGGCTGGAAGTCGTACCTCGGCTCGGCGTGCGCCGCGGTGAAGTCGATCTGCGGCAAGTCGGGCTGCTGACCCGCGCGTTCGCTCGCGTCCGTGAGGCAGGTGTCCTCGCTCCGGGTCCGCGTCAGCTCTCAGCTACCACGCACGCCGACCAACAAGAACCCGAACCACGCTCGCCGCTGCCAGGGTGTGAGCTCGCAGAGGGGAGCGGTCACGGCGCCGGCGGGACCGGCAGCACCAGCGGCGGTCGCGGCGGCTGCGAGAGGTCCAACGCCTTCAACAGGTCGCCGCCGGCGTCCGGTCCACCGGCCCCGGCCTCCCCGCTGACCCCCGCGTCCCGCGTGCCGGCGAGGAGCCCGAGCTCGTGGCCGTCGAGGAAGAGCCGCTCGATCAGCCGCAGGTAGGCGTCGAAGGTCAGCGTCTGATGATCGATCGCGCCCTGCCGTGCGTAGGCGCTGATGATCAGCCCGGGCACGCGGAGCCCGAGGCGATCCTTGCCCACGCGCGGCGGCAGGACGTGGTCGTAGAACCCGCCGTAGTCGCTCCAGGTGACGAGGATCAGGGTCGACTCGGGCGACGGGCCCTGCATGACCGCGTTGATCAGCTGCGTGACGTGGGCCTGGCCAGCGCTCACGGCGGACGGCGCGCGCTCGCTCTGGGCCAGGCTGGGGATGATCCAGGAGACCGCCGGCAGGGTCCCCTTGGCCGCTGCCTCGAGGAAGCGTGAGGTGACGGTCAGGCTCGCGCCGGCCTCGGCGAAGATGGGGCCCACCTGCGGCGTCGGGAGCCAGCCGCCGCCTCCGGTCGCCGCGGTGCTTGGCTGCGTGGTGGTCGACGCCGCGGTGCTCGCCGTCTGCGACAGCAACGAGCAGCCCTGCCCGGGCTTGCAGTCGAGCCCGACGCCGTCAGGGACGTAGAGCGCCCAGCTCACCTTCGCCAGGCGCAGGAGCGCGGGGAGGCTGCTCCAGGTCGTGCTGCCGCTCACGCCGGCATCCGCGCCCTGCGCGCCCGCGGCGGGCAGCGTGAGCTGGCAGCTGGTCAGCTGCTGGGTGCGGCAGGTCACCGTGGGCTGCGCGATCCCGAAGATGGCGCCGATCAGGCTCCACGACGCGCTCGGCTGGAAGAGGCGGTCCTGCAGCGTGTAGGTCTGCGCGTAGCGCCAGTAGGCGGGGAGCTCGCGCGCGTCATGGTAGCCCATCACGTCGAGCCCTCCGGCGTCGAGGCAGGCCTGGTTCGGCGCCTTGGCGCAGAGCTTCTGGCGCTGCGCCCGCGCCTGCCGCACGAACCCGTCCATGCGACCGCCCGCGATCACCGCCGTCGCGTCGGCGGGCGTGAAGGGACCTCCCTGGTTGACGTCCCGCGCGTCATGGAACGGCGCCACGCAGCGGCCGCTCACCGGATCGGGCGCGCAGACGCTGGGCGTGCCGTCTTGCATGGGGATCCCATCGGCGCCCGGGTAGGTGCCGAAGTAGCTGTCGAACGAGCGGCCCTGCTGCATGATGATGACGACGTGCTTGATCGGGTTCCCCGGCGGGTCGCCGCCGCAGCCGGCGGCGATGAGCCCCAGACCGAGGAGCGCCGCGCGCGAGTCGAGCCTCGGCATGGTGCCTCCTTCGCTGAAGGGACCGCGAAGGGCAAGGGCCGTGCCGGGCCTGGCCAGGGGTCCGTGATCGCAGCAGGCGCTGCGCCGGGCGACAGCGCGGGGCCGTGACTTGCGTCGGAATCCTCCCTCCCGACGGGCGAAGGCAGCGGGAACGATCTCGCGATCTACTGCTCAGACCGCTCTCACGTCGCGCACCATCGCGCGCTGCCTCGTAGTAGACTGCGCGGCCAGGGGGTCCCTACGGTCAACGTCTGTGCGCCTCGCGCCCGCGGGGCGCCGGGAGTGGGTCGGGACATGCTTGCACGCACGACGGTCATCCTGCTCGCCATCGCCACCACCCTCGCCAGCTCGGAGAGCGCCCGCGCGCAGGGCTTCATCATCCCCGACCTCGGCTCGCGCTTGAACGGCATGGGCGCCGCGATCGGGCGCCCCGACGACGTCACCGCCATCTACCACAACCCCGCCGCGCTCGCGCTGCTGCCCGGCACGCAGTTCGGCGTGAGCTACGGCAACACGATCCTCAACATCGACGTGAGCCTGAAGTCCTGGGACCAGGGCAAGACGCTGATCAGCGATCCGGTGGACGCCCAGGGCTACTACGCGAAGCAGACGCCCACCGTCTACGCGCCGCTCCCCTTCCTCGGCGTCTCCACCAAGCTGGGCACCGAGAAGGTCACGGGCGCCATCGGCATCTACGTCCCCAACGCCGCGGGCGCCAGCTTCGGCGAGACCTCGCCCTCGCGCTACCACATCATCGACGCCTTCGTCTTCTCTGCCTTCTTCACCGCCGCCGTGGGCTGGCGGCCGCTGCCGTGGCTCGCCGTCGGCCTCGGCGCCAGCGCGGTCTACGTCAACGTGCACCGGCGGCAGATCCTCTACCCGTTCCTGAAGGCCGCGGACCCGAGCCAGAAGGACCAGGACCTGACCGCGATGATCGGCAAGAGCACCGAGCTCGAGTTCCAGGGCAGCGACGTGCGGCCGGCCTTCTCCCTCGGCATCCAGGTCTGGCCGCACCGTACGGTCAGCCTCGGGTTCATGATGCTCTCGCGCTACGACATCGCGCTCACCGGCCCGCTCGCGCTGAAGCCCGGCCCCGACGCGCTCCCCGCGTTCCAGAGCCCGGCCTTCACGCAGAACGAGCAGCGCACCACGGTGGTCTCGCCATGGATCTTCGGCTGGGGCGTCAACTGGGACATCACCCCCTGGCTGGAGCTCGGCGCGGAGTTCCGCTTCTACCTGAACTCCGAGGTCGACAAGCAGGTCACCTCCATCACCAACAAGGGCGTGCTGCAGGACCTCATCCCCAACGGGATCATCGCGCCCAAGAACTACCACAACTCGATCCACACCGGCGGCGGCTTCAGGGTCAAGCCGCCCATCCGCAAGGTCGAGCTCGACCTGTTCACGGGCATGCACTACCTGAACTCGCCGTCCCCCGACAACTCGTTCGACGTCTCCACGCCGAACTTCGACACCTTCGTCTATCACGTCGGCGCGCGCTGGCAGGCGCACCCGCGCTTCCGCCTCGGGCTCTTCTACGGGCACTACTGGTACCTGGACCGCCAGACGACCGACAGCATCACCTACCCGCCGACGAACTTCTCTGGCCGCGGCAGCGCCAACATCATCACGCTCGTCCTCGAGGGAAACCTGGAGCGCGGGATCGGCGTCCGCTCCGCGCCCGCCTCCTCCCACTGAGCCTTCCCACTGAGCTCGCCTTCGCCTTCTTCTTTCTCCCACTGAGGACGTTCTCGAAGAGGGACGTCGAGCGTCGATCGCCCCGGCGCGAGCCCGGGCCCACCGCCTCGCGCGCGCCAGCCGTACGCAACCGAGGGCGGTGTCGTGTCTGCTCCGCCCCGGCGCACCTTCACCCGCTGGCAAGTCGAGCGAGCAGCCCGCCCGTCCACCGAAAGGGCGCCCGGCCCGCAGCTGTGCGCCGGCAGGCGGCGGCCGCCGCACGCTCGCACGGGCCAAACGACAGCGGACGGATGGGGCGCGCGAGGCGCCGGCGAAGCCGGGCCCGGGCGGCGAGTGTTCGCGGAGCCCCGTGCGTTTGAGGGCCCCGCGAGTGTCGAGGCGACGCGGCGCGAGCTACTTGTTCTTCCCCACCGCCTCCGCCAGCCGGTCGCAGAAGCTGCGGATGATCTTGATCCGCGCGAAGCGCTTGTCGTTCGCCTCGACCAGGATCCAGGGCGCGACGCTGGTCGAGGTGCGGGCCACCATGTCGTTGACCCCCTGCTCGTAGGGGCACCACTTCTCGCGGTTGCGCCAGTCCTCGTCGGTGAGCTTCCAGCGCTTCCAGGGCGTGTCCGCGCGCGCGTGGAAGCGCCGCTCCTGCTCGTCGCTGGTGATGTGGAGCCAGTACTTGAGCAGCACGATGCCGTGCCGGACCAGCTCCTCCTCGAAGTGGTTGATCTCGGCGTAGGCGCGCATCCACTCCGGCTCGGTGGCGAAGCCCTCGATGCGCTCGACCAGCACCCGCCCGTACCAGCTGCGGTCGAAGATGGTGACGCGCCCGGCGCGGGAGAGGTGACGCCAGAAGCGCCAGAGGTAGTGCTGCGCGCGCTCCTCGTCGCTCGGCGCGGCGATCGGGATGACGTGGTAGTCCCGCGCGTCGAGCGCCGCGGTGAGGCGACGCACCGCGCTGCCCTTGCCCGCCGCGTCCCAGCCCTCGAAGACCAGGATCGAGGAGAAGCCGCGCTCTCGCGCGCGACGCGCGAGCTTGGCGAGCCGGCCCTGCTGCTCGCGGAGCTCGCGGTCGTACGCCTCGGCGGCGAGCGCTTGCGACATGTCGAGCGCGCCCAGGATGGTCTGCCGCGAGACCAGCTCGCGGGTCGTCACCGCGCCCTTCTTCGCCGGCTTCTCCTTGCGCGCCGGCTTCGCCTCGCGCCGCGCCTCGGCCTGCCGCCGCGTCTGCTCCAGGTGCTGGCGGATGGCGTCGCGGATACTCGTCGTGACCGCCAGCGAGCGGTACTGCGGGTCCGCGCCCTCGACGATCTGCCAGGGCGCCTTGCCGGTCGAGGTGTGCATGATCGCGCGCTCGGCGGCGGCGACGAAGCGGTCGTACTTGCGCCAGTGCTCCCAGTCGCGCTTGGTCACCCGCCAGCGCTGCAGCGGGTCCTTCTCGAGGCTGCGAAAGCGCTTCTCCTGCGCCTTCTTGCCGAGGTGCATCCAGAACTTGAGGATCAGCGCGCCGTCGTCGGCGAGCGCCTGCTCGAAGCCGGCGACGCGCTCGAGCGCGCGGTCGAAGCGGGCCTGCCCGATGCGGCCGTAGACGCGGTCGAGGATCGGGCGGCTGTACCAGGAGCTGAGGAAGATGCCGATCTTCCCCTTCGGCGGCAGGTCGCGCCAGTAGCGCCAGAACTCGGGCCGCTCGCGCTCCTCGTCGGAGGGCGGCGGGAAGGCGTGGGTCTGGATGTGGCGCGGGTCCATCCAGGCGTTGAGCAGGTTCACCGTCTCGCCCTTACCGGCGCCGTCGACGCCGTTGATGAG
>JAKLHH010000047.1 GCA_022710245.1 Myxococcota bacterium | reverse complement strand
GTGAACTGCGCCGGGTGCACCCCCTCGGCGCGGAGCGCCTCGTCCCAGCGATTCTCGACGGGCACGCTGAAGATGAGGTCGTTGCGCATGCGCGCGGGGATCCAGGCGCCCTGCGAGAGCTCCTCCTCGAGCTGCCCCGGCCCCCAGCCGGCGTGGCCGAGGAACATGTGATAGGTGTGCGGCCCCTGACCGCGGCCGATGGCCTGCAGGAGGTCGCGGTTCGGGCAGAGCCGGAGGTCGTCGGTGATCGAGAGCTCGTCGTCACCCTGCCGCGAGGCGGGGTCGACCGTGTAGAGGAGCAGGCCGCTGTCCGCGGAGACCGGGCCGCCGACCAGGATGGCCTGCCCGCCGTCCACCTCGCAGTCGAGCTCGAGCTGCACGAGGATGTCCCGGATGGTGATGGGCGCGGGGCGATTGATGATCAGCCCCATGGCGCCCTCGTCGTTGTGGATGCACATCAGCACCACCGCCCGCTCGAAGTTGCGGTCACGGAGCATCGGCGCCGCGATCAGGAAGCCCGGCGCCAGCGTCTCGATGGCGGTGGTGGACACGATGCTGGTCTACCGCACCTCGGGGGGCGGCGCAAGTCGCGGCAGCCCTGACCTCGCCCCGGGCGCGTGGAGCTATTCAGAGCGTGAACTTCTCCTCCTCGACGAAGTCCGCGGGCCGCGGGAGGATCGGCCAGCCCTGTGCGCGCGAGTACTCGGCGAACTGCGGGTTCGGGTAGACGGTCCAGGCGACCTCGGCGAGGAGCATCATCGGGCCGTCGAGGCTGCCGTTGCCGCAGCAGAAGCGGACGGGCCGCTTGCCCGCGACGACGCGCAGCTTCTCGGCCTTGCCCTCGCCCGCGCAGCTGATGCCCGCGTGCTTGCCGGTGAAGCGCCCGTCCGCGCCCACCTCGAAGTCCATCCCCACCACCTCCGCCACCGGGAGCAGGTCCTGCAGCGGGAGCAGGAAGTCCGTCGGCGTGCCGGAGACCACCCAGATCGGGTAGCCCTTGGCGTCAAGGTCGTGGAGCGCCTCGACCACCTCCCAGACCCAGCGCCGCTTCGCGTGGTGGAGCCAGTACTCGTCGAGGTGCCCGCGCAGCTCCGCCGGGGTCATCCCGGTGAAGAAGGAGAGCAGGTAGCGGCAACCCGCCGGGTGGTCGGCGGCGTAGATCTTCTGGTAGGTGCGCCAGTTCTCGCCGGGCACCCGCTTGCCGTTGATCATCCAGAGGGTGAAGTCGTCGGCGACGTCGTTCACCCAGAGGGTGCCGTCGGCGTCGAAGACGGCCAGCGCGCCGTCCTCGCAGCGCGGGATCGCGCGGACGAAGTCGGGCGCCTGCTCGGGGTGGCGGTCGGGCCGGAGGCCATAGAGGGTCGGGTCGTGCTTCATCGGAGTCCTCGGGTCAGGGGCCTATCGTCGCTCAAGTCGGCGCGGCGGGAAAGCGGGTTGGTGTCCCTAACTACCTGCTGACACAGCGGCGTGGTGAGCAGGCACCTCTGCGGGAGATCACTCCGCGGTGGTCCCCGGCCGTGGGCGCGGTCCCTGCCGCCGCGTGCGCTTGGCCGGCGCCAGGCCCAGCGCGCCCACGCCGTCGAGGAGCTCCCGCAGCAGCCGCGCCCCGAGCTCGTGCACGAGCTGGTGGCGCGGAAGGCCCCGGCTGCGGCCGAGCCAGACCTCACGCCCCGTCTCACCGCGCTCGGCGAGGTGCGTCTCGGCCAGGCTGTGGACCAGCCCGTGCACCAGCGGCGAGCCGAGCGGCGGGTGGGAGGCAGGGAGGTTCCGCGCGTGAGCCTCGACCACCAGGAGCTGGCGCTCGAGCTCGTCGAGCGCGAGCCACTCGTCGGCCTCGGGGCCCTCCTCGGCCTGGTAGGGACCGTAGAGGCCCGAGAGCGGCGCGGTCTCGGACTCGGCCCACTCCTCGGACGCGGGCGTGATCGGCGAGGAGCCGAGGCGCTCGATGACCACCGGCGGCACCCCGTGCCCGGTGACCTCGCGCGCGCCGAGCACCGTCACGCGGTGCACCCACTCGGCGTCGAAGTCGTAGAGGTAGCCGAAGGTACGGCCCGGCCTGAGCCCGAGGCTGTCGACGCGGATGAGGCGCGTGTCCCAGAACCCCTCGCCGCCGTCGTCCGCGCCGGCGGGCCCGCTGAAGCGGCGCGTCTCCGGATCGTAGGGCGCGCCGAACATGAACTCGTACGGCTGCTCGCCCGCGCGGTCGAAGGCCGCGTGGATGCAGGTGTGCAGGTCCTGGAGCGTGTGCTCGCCGGAGAGGCGGATCTGCCGCAGCACCCGGTGCTCGAGGAGCACCGGCGCGTGCACCAGCTCCACCTCGAGCTCGATGAGCTGGAGCCGCGTCGCCGGCAGCCCGCGGCCAGCCCGGCGCGCCCGCTCGACGGAGAGCGAGACCACGCGGCCGCCCTTCAGCTCCGGGCCCAGGTCCCAGCGCGTCCGCTGCCAGCGCGTGATCACCCCGGCGTCGCCGCAGGTCGGGCAGGTCCAGTGCAGATCGTCGGTCTCCGGGTGGCGGTGGATGCGGAGCTTGCCGGGGCAAGGACGGCGGTTCGGGCGCCGCCGGCAAGCGAGCGCGCTGAGCTGCAGCTCGCCGCCCTGGAGCAGGCTGCCCGCCGAGACGATCTCGCCGAGGACGCGGGCGAGCTTGCCGGCGCGCGACGCGGGCGCGGCCTCGGTCGCCTGCAGCTGGCTCAGATCGGAGACCTTCGGGTGATCCATGCCTCGTTCCACGTCCCCCGAGGTTGGCACGGCTTCTGTACCACAACGCCCCCCGCTGTCCAGGTGGAGTTCAGTCGATCGGCGACTGCTTCACCCAGCGCCGGTAGGAGGCGACCACCTGGTCGCCCTTGTTGAACTTCACGCCGATGAAGATGAGCGCGTTCGCGGCGGCGTTGTAGTCGAAGCCCACGCTGCGGCTGCGCGCGAGCGGGGTCGAGCTCAGCGCCACCGCCAGCGAGGCGCTGATCGGCACCAGCTGCAGGATGGCCGGCGACGCCGCGCCGGTGATCGAGTCGATGATCTGCTGCAGCGTCTGCCCGAGGTTCTTCTGGCAGATGTCGGCGGTCATGCCGCCGGTCGCCTTCACCAGCTGCTCGTAGCCCCAGGGGTACTCGACCGGCATGAACGCGCCGCCGCAGGTGGCCTTGCAGACCCCGCCGATGAGGTGGACGATCGCCTTCGCCTCGAGGCCGTGGGTCGCGTTCTTGCCCTGGTAGAGGTCCACCCACTCCTGCACGAAGGACTGGATCTGGCTCAGCTTGCTGCTCGAGCAGTTGTTGATGTCGTACTCCGTCGAGGAGAGGAAGCCGCTCTTGCCGTTCCAGCTGGACCCGGACTTCAGCTCCTGCGGCGCCTCGTCGGTGACGATGATGATGACCAGCGTCGCCTCCTTGCGGATCTTGGTCTTGTCGCCCGCCGAGCTGGGCTGGCGCGGGAGGTGGAGCGTGACCGAGCCGGCGGCGTTGGTGAGGCCGTACTCGGAGCCGCCCTCGTAGTAGGGCGGGTTCTTCACGCACCCCTCGAAGATGCTCTGCTCGGTGGGGAGCAGGAAGCGGTCGTCGCCGCCGGTGTCGGCGGTGTCGGTGGCGATCTTCGAGCAGAACTTGCCGATGGTGACGCCCGAGCCGTGCGGGTCCTTGTGCCCCGCCACTCCCATGCGGAAGTCGAGGTTCGACTTGAGCGCGCGCGCGAAGAAGTCCTTCGCGTTGTTGACGATGTCCTGGCGGTTGTCGTCCATCGAGCCCGACTCGTCGACGATCCAGAGGATGTCGGCGATGGGCTGGTTCTCCAGGATGAAGGGATCGCACTGCACGGTCACGGTGTCGCCCGAGGTGGCGAGCCCGGTGCCGTTGGAGAGGTCGTCGAGGTGGAACCCGGTGTTCTTGGTGACGTCCTGGGCCATCGCCTTCTCGGCGACCGCGCCCATGATCAGCAGCCGCCCGTCGGCGGGGCGGAGCAGCGTCTGGAAGTAGATCAGGTGGCTGGTGGTGCCGGGCCCGAAGTTCGCCGCCGGGAGCTGCGGCAGGTCGCTCACCGGCCGCGAGAGCAGGACCGGCAGGAGGTTGTTGCGCACCGTGGGCGGGTTCTGCACGCCGCCCAGCGTCACCTCGAGCTGGGTGGAGACCACCGTCGGGAACTTGTCGTGGCTCGTCTTGGTGCTGCCGCTGGTGATCTGCGAGATGGTGGTCTTGCCGGGGAGCTCGGCGCTGATCTTGGCCACCAGCCCGCTGGCGATCTGGCTCACGTCGGTGCCGGTCGCGGGGAGCGAGATGACGAAGCCGGCCACCGCCTGCGCCGCGCCCGTGTAGTCGAAGGTCCCGACCGCCTCCTTCGCCTTGGCGCCGGTCACGGTCAGCTCGCCGTAGAGCGCGCCCTTCTCGATCGCCACGTTCCAGTCGCCGGCGGTGCTCTTCTTGAAGTCCAGCGGCTTCAGGCCCTGCGTGCCGGTCTCGTCGGGCTTGTGGCAGATGAAGCTCGGCAGGTCCTTGTCGGACTTGCCGCCGGGGAAGGTGCTCTTCTTCTTCGGGTCGCTCTCGCCGTTCGAGCAGAGGAAGTCCACCGCCGGCGTGCAGGCGCCGTTCTCGCACTTCTGCCCCTTGCCGCACTCGAGGGACTTCACGGTCGGGCAGCCCTTGCGCTGCTCGCCGCACTTGCTCAGGCAGCAGCCGAGGAGGCCGTCGTGGTTGAGGTCCTCGTCGCCGTCGCCGACGCCGTCGCCGTCGGAGTCGCTGTCCTTGAAGTCGGGGAGGCCGTCGCCGTCGGTGTCGACCGGCTTGGTCGGATCGGGGCCGGCCTCCATCGAGTCGGGGACGCCGTCGCCGTCCGCGTCGGTGTCGAGGTAGTCGGGGATCTTGTCGTGGTCCGTGTCGCCGCCCGGCTCGCAGCCCTCGACGTCGTCGGGGATCTTGTCGCTGTCGCTGTCCTGGCCGGCCTGACAGACGCCCGAGGCGTCGGGCCAGAGCGGTGGGTTCTCCCAGGAAGATCCGGGTCCGTCGCTGGTCGTGAAGTTGTTCGTGCTGCACGAGGACACGAGGGCGAGGACCAGACACGCTAGGAGAGCTCTCATGAGGACCTCTGGAAGGTAACCGGGACGGATGGTAGACCAGGGTATCGGGCACCGTAAAGCCCGGGAGGAACGATGAGCGGAAGCGCCCGGCTCCCCGAGCAATTGGTCCAGCTCCTCGAGGGCTTTCGCGAGGGGGAAGGTAGGATAGTCGCGGCGTCGCCCAGGCTGGGCGGTCGGGCGGAGCTGCCGCGACCAACAATAGTGGCGCTGACCGGAGCGGGCATCTCCGCCGAGAGCGGGATCCCCACCTTCCGCGGGCGCGAGGGCTACTGGACGGTGGGCTCGAGGGAGTACCAGCCCGAGGAGATGGCGACCTTCGCCATGTTCTCGCGGCAGCCCGAGGCGGTCTGGTCCTGGTACCTCTACCGGCGGGGCGTCTGCCGGGCCGCGCGGCCGAACGCCGGCCACCAGGCGCTGGTGCGGCTCGATCGCCGCCTCGGCGAGCGCTTCCTGCTGCTGACCCAGAACGTGGACGGGCTCCACCTGCGAGCCGGCAGCCCGCCCGCGCGCACCTACCAGATCCACGGGAACCTCGACCACGCGCGCTGCGCGCGCGAGTGCGGCGCCGAGCTGGCCCTGCTCCCCGAGCTGCCGGCGAAGCCGCGCGGCGAGGGGCTCAGCGAGGAGGAGCGCGCGCTGCTCCGCTGCCGCTGCGGGGCCTGGCTGCGCCCGCACGTGCTCTGGTTCGACGAGTGCTACGACGAGGAGCACTTTCGCTTCCACTCCTCGCTCGAGGCCGCCGCGCACGCCGCGCTCCTCGTCGTCGCCGGCACCTCCGGCGCGACCAACCTGCCGATGCAGGTCGGCCAGCTCGCGCTCGCCTCCGGCGCCGCCATCGTCGACGTCAACCCGGAGGCGAACCCCTTCGCCCGCCTGGCGGAGCGCGCCGGGCGCGGCTTCGCGCTCTGCGGCCCGGCGGCCGAGCTGCTGCCGCTCCTCGCCGACGCGCTCGGGGCCTGAGCGGCTACCGGGGTCGAGCTGTCGAGCGATGACGGGGGACGCCCCGAGAGGCTCACGCCTGCGCGGCGGCGGCGGCCTGCTTGCTCGGCGGCGGGGACAAGACCGACGCAGATCCGCCCTCTGCGCTGCCTGGCCATGTGCGCGACCATCGACTAGACTCAGGGCCACGCTCTGTTGCCAAGGACACACGATGTACGAGCCCAAGAAGACCTTCTACTGCCCGCACTGTGGGCAGAAGCTCTCCTTCCTCGATGGCACCCTGCTCAAGCTCGAGGGGCTCCTCGAGGCGCCGACCTTCAGCGTGCGCACGGTGGTGATCGTCCCCGCCGAGGTGGGGCGCTACGGGGCCATCGTGGCCGGTGACGTGGAGATCCGCGACGGGGCGCGGGTGGAGTTCGGTTGCTCCAACGCCCGCTGCGGCGCCAACTTCACCGCCGCCTACCACCCCGACCTCGCCGAGATCCGCATGGTCGACGAGAGCGGCCAGGAGTTCGTCGTCATCTTCAACAAGATCTACGGGCGTCACTCGACCTTCGTGATCAACCGCCAGGCGGCTCGCGTGGTGCAGACCTCGGGCGAGCACGCCTCGAGCTACGCGGCGCTCTTCGATCGGCCGCTCAGCTACTTCGGGCAGTGAGCTGTCGTGCAAGACCGCGACGACCCCAGCGAGAAGCGCTCCCCCTGGAGGGATCAGGCCACCGTCCTGCTGCTGTTCGCCGGAGCGGTGCTGGGAGGGGTCGCACGCGTCGTGTATCGGACCGCAGATCGGACCGCGGGGCCGCTCGATTGGACTTCCGCGCCGTGGTCCTACCGTCCCCGCGCGCTCGGAGATATGTTCCTCTGCGTTTGCCTCGCGAGCGCGGCTTCCCTTGTTACATACCTCCTCGCGTGCCACATGGAGGAGCGGCGGCGCCGTCGCACCGCTCCGGATGAAGCGCACGGCGCTCCATCGACCGCAGGCGCCCGAGGACGTCACTCTCGCGTCCAGAGCGTGCCACCGCTGTTTTCGAGCGCCGCAGCCTTCGCGATCTATCTCGCCGCTTTCCCGCTGCGGCCCAGCAACTACTGTGCGACCGGCGCGGACGAAGACGTGATTCTGCTCTATGGGCCCATCGCCCTCGTTGTAGCCCCGTTGGCGATCTGGCTGGCATCCAGCTTGTTGTCACGTCTGGGACCGCAACAGAGACTGGTGACGATCACGCGGATCGTGATGGCAGCCGCGATGGAGCTTCTGGCCGGCGCTGGTCTGATCGCGATCTGTGGCGGTCACGAAGCGGCGGAGCTCGTCGGCCGGTCGATGTCATTGTGCCTCGCGTTTGTCACCGCGTCGGCGATTCTGATCGTGGTTGGCTTGATGGCCGGTAGGTATAGAGGATGGTTCAGAGCCCCCGGAGCGGGAAGTTCAACCTGAAGGCCGGCTGCGGCGGCGTGACGCTGGGGGTCACCGGGCGGCCCATCAGCTTCTTCACCTCGTCCATCAGCTCCTCGGGCGACATGATCATCCCGCCCATGCGCCCGTAGAACGACACCGGCTTGCGCACGCCGACGATGGCGCGCACGTCCTCCAGCATCTGCCCGCTGGAGAGCTCGGAGACGAGCACGTGCTTGACGCCCTCGATCGCCTTCAGCAGCGCGGCCTCGGGGTAGGGCCAGAGGGTGATCGGCCGGAACAGCCCCGCCTCGATCCCCTCCTCCTTGAGCGCGTTGATCGCCGTCCGCGCGATGCGGGCCACGCTCCCGTAGGCCACGATCAGCACGTCGCGCGGCTCTTCGAGGTTGTAGGTCTCGTGCCGCTGGATCTTCGCCATCTCGGCGTACTTCTTCTGCAGGTCGAGGTTGTGCTGCTCCAGGCCCTCGGGGTCGAGGTAGAGCGAGTTGATGATGTTCCGCTTGCGGCCCTTGCAGCCGGTCGCCGCCCAGGGGTGCTCCGGCAGCGTCGCCGGGTCGATCTCCTTGCGGAACTCCACCGGCTCCATCATCTGCCCGATCAGGCCGTCGCCGAGGACCATCACCGGGTTGCGGAAGCGGTCCGCGAACTCGAAGGCGTCCATGGTCAGGTCGGCCGCCTCCTGGATCGTCGCCGGCGCCAGCACCAGGCAGCGGTAGTCGCCGTGGCCGCCGCCCTTGGTCGCCTGCAGGTAGTCGGACTGCGAGGGCAGGATGCCGCCCAGCCCGGGGCCGCCGCGCATGATGTTGACGATCACGGCCGGCACCTCGGCGCCCGCCATGTAGGAGATGCCCTCTGTCATCAGGCTGATGCCGGGGCTCGATGACGAGGTGAAGACGCGGCAGCCGGCGCCGCCGGCGCCGTAGAGCATGTTGCTCGCCGCGACCTCGCTCTCGGCCTGCACGAAGGTGCCGCCCACCTCGGGCAGCCGCGCGGACATGTACTCGGGGATCTCATTCTGCGGGGTGATCGGGTAGCCGAAGAACAGGCGAGCGCCTGCCTTGATGGCGGCCTCGCCGATCGCCTCACAGCCCTTCATCAGCTTCTTGGCCATCTGCGACTCCTTACCTCGGGGCCTTGGCGCGTGCGGCCTCGCCGAGCTCGAACCCGCGAGCGAGCGCGGTGCGGTTGGACTCGATCACCTTCGGCTTGCTGGCGAAGGTCTTCTCGATGATCGCCCTCACCTGCTCCAGGGTGGCGAGGCCGGTGGCGCCGATGAAGGCGCCGAGCGCCACCATGTTGGCGGCCTTGGCCGTGCCCGCCTGGAGCGCCAGCTCGTTGGCCGGCACCGCCACCGTCAGCACGTCGGTGCGGGCAGGCAGCCGGTTGATCAGCGAGGTGTTGATGACGATGGTCCCCTGCGGCCTCACCTTGTCCTCGAACTTGTCGAGGGAGGGGAGGTTCAGCGCGACGAGGCCGTGCGGGTTCCGCGACATCGGCGAGCCGATCGGCCGGTCCGAGACGACCACCGTGCAGTTGCAGGTGCCGCCGCGCATCTCCGGTCCGTAGGCGGGCATCCAGGTGACCTCGCGTCCGGCCTCGAGCGCCGAGTAGGCGAGCATCTTGCCGATCAGGAGGACGCCCTGGCCTCCGAAGCCGGCCATCACGATCTCAGCGTGCATGCTTCACCTCCCTCAATCGGCCGAGGCCGCGACGGCGGCCTTGCTCTCGGGGACCTTCACGTCGCCGAGCGGATAGTAGGGGATCATGTTCTGCTCCAGCCAGCCGCAGGCGTCGTGCGGCGTCAGGCCCCAGCCGGTCGGGCAGGTGGAGAGCACCTCGACGAGCGAGAAGCAGGTGCCGTCGACCTGGTGCTTGAAGGCGGTGCGGATCGCCTTGGCCGCGTTGAGGATGCCGCGCGCGTTGTGCACGGAGACGCGCGTCAGGTAGGCCGGGGTACGCAGCTCCTTGAGCATCTCGACGACGCGGAGCGGCCAGCCAGCGAGCGCGGTGTTGCGCCCGGTGGGGCAGGTCGAGGCGACCTGCCCGGGGAGCGTGGTCGGCGCCATCTGCCCGCCGGTCATCCCGTAGATGGCGTTGTTGACGAAGATGACGGTGATCTTCTCGCCGCGGTTCGCCGTGTGGACCAGCTCGGCGGTGCCGATCGAGGCGAGGTCGCCGTCGCCCTGATAGGTGAAGGTGATCAGGTTCGGCCGGGCGCGCTTGATCCCGGTCGCGACCGCCATCGCCCGCCCGTGGGAGGCCTCCATCATGTCCGTCTTGAAGTACTCGTAGGCCACCACCGAGCAGCCGACCGGCGCCACGCCGACGGTGCGCTCGCGCACGCCGAGGCGGTCGATCGCCTCGCCGACCAGGCGGTGAATGACGCCGTGGGTGCAGCCGGGGCAGTAGTGGAACGGCTTCTCCTCGAGCGACTCGGGCCGCTGGTTGGTCTTGCCCTTCACCTCCACCTGCACGGCCAGGTCCGGGCAGACGAGCGCGCAGTGGCGGCACCCGTCGCACTTCTCCGGGTTCGCCACCTGCGGGTAGAAGTAGCCCTTCGCGTTGATCTCCTTCGACATGGCGAGCACGCCCTGGGGACAGGCGTGGACGCAGAGCTCACACCCCTTGCATCGATCCTTCTCGATCAGGACGCTTGGCACGAGCCGTCTCCTTTCTCTTCAGACCGCCAGCGAGCGACGGGAACCAGGACGCCGCCGCACGTGCGGCGGGAGGATATGACGTTCGATCACGAGCAGCGGCGCGTCGAGCGAGGCGAGCTCGTCGCTGCCCGCCGCGAGCACCGCCGCGCCCACCGCACAGAACCGGACCGGCACGCCGAGGCTGGCCGAGAGGGCGCGCGTCACCTCCAGCCCGGTGCGCACGTCCTCGAGGCTGGTCTCGTCCATCAGGTGCGTGTTGGCGACGAGGCCGGTGACCTTCATCCGCGACGCGGCCTCCACCTCACGCAGCATGGCGAGGATCGCCTGCTCGCTCTCGGCGAAGGGGCGGTTCGTGTTGACCACGAAGAGCAGGTCGGTCCGCGCCGGGTCGACGCGCCCGGCCAGCGAGCCGAGGACACGCGCGCCCGTGTCGTCGCCGCCCACGTCGAGGATGGTGGAGAGCCCCTCCTCGACGGGCGGCGGCGAGTCCGGTCCGCTCCCTCCCGCCCGCTGGGCCGCGCCGACGATGGTCGGCAGCAGGATCGGCAGGTCGGCGAAGAGCTGCTCGCCCTCCGGCGCGATCAGCCGGATCCCCTCGGCCTCCAGGTCCTCGCGCACCAGGCGGCAGCGGAAGTAGGGCTTGACCAGGTCGAGGTCCCCGAGGAGCACCTTGCGTCCGCGCGCGCGCAGGCCGAAGGCGAGGTTCACCGCGAGCTCGCTCTTGCCGCTCCCGAAGTGCCCGCAGAGGATGATCAGCGGGCGCTCGAGCGCGTCCAGGGCGCCGTGCAGCCGCTCGCTCATCGAGCGCTCCCCTCGACCGCGCTGGCCTCCGCGCAGACGGGCTGACGCCCCTGCGGCGGGTGCAGGACCTGGCTGCGCCCGGTCAGGAAGGCCGCGGCGACGATGCTCCAGCGCTTGGTCTCCGCCGGGTCGGCGCGGCTCGGCAGCACGATCGGCCGCGAGGCGCCGGCGATCAGCCCGGCCACGCGCGCGCCGGGGACGAAGCGGTGGACGCTCTTGTAGAAGACGTTGGCGCTGTTGATGCCCGGGAAGACGATCACGTCGGCGTCGCCGCAGACCTGGCCGGAGACGTTCTTCACCCGCGCGCCCTCCGCGGAGGTGGCGATGTAGAGGTCGTAGGGTCCCTCCACCACCACGCCGCAGTGCTCGCAGGCGCCGTGCGCGCCGTCGATGGGGGACTGCAGCGCCTCGGCGATGCGCGGGCAGATCGAGTGGTGCTTGACGTGCTCCACCACCTCGCGCGCGAAGACGGTGCTGGTCATCTTCGGGTTGACCTTCTCGACGGCGGCGATCATCGCGATCTTCGGCGCCGTGATGCCGAGCTGGTGGCACATCGAGATGGCGTTCTGCACCAGGTGCACCTGCTCGTAGACGGGCGGCGCGATGGTGATCGCCGCGTCGGTGCTGAGCAGGAGCTTGTGGTAGGTGGGGAGCTCCATGATCGCGATGTGCGAGAGCGTGCTGCCCTGCGGGACGAGGTGCAGCTCCTTGTCGAGGATCGCCTTCAGGTAGAGCTTGGTGTCGACCTGCCCCTTGAGCAGGAAGTCACCCTCGCCGCCGGCGATCATGCGGGCGGCCTGCAGCGCCGCCTCGGCGTGGCCCGGGCACTCGACGAAGCTGAAGCGATCGAGGGGGAGCCCGATCTGGCTGGCCAGCTTCAGCGTCGCGGCGCGGTCGCCGATCAGCGTGCCGCCCTGGACGATCTCGTCCTCGAGCGCCATCGCCACGCCCTCGAGCGCCTCCAGGTTCTCGGAGCCGACGACGACGATGCGGCCCGGGTTCGCGCGGGCGCCCTCGAGCAACCGGTCGAGTGTCATTCTCTGCTCGCTCATGGACTGCTCACCTCGGCTGGGCGGCGCTGCGGTCTCTCCCGCGGGCCAGCGGGAGCGCAAACACGCGCGCGCCCAAGGAACATAGACACTCTCCTCTGCGCAGCGCAAGGGTGATCCCGGGCCGCCCGGAGCGCCCCGCCAGAACCCCGAACGGTAGTGGTTTTCACTACCTAGCCGCCCGTAGCCAGCGCCGCCCGGAGCTGCGATGCTCCGCCCATGAGACCCGCGCTGGCCGCCCTCGCCGCCTCGCTCGCCGCGCTGCCGGCGCAGGGCGCGCCGCCGGCGGAGCTGCTCGGCGCTGGCCTCCCGGCCGCCTGCCAGGTGCCCCGGGGAGGCGTGCGCTCCCTGCCTGACCTCGACGGAGATCGTCGCCCCGAGCGGGTCGTCCGCTGCCTCACCTCGAGCCGCGGGGAGAAGGGCGAGCTGGGCTCGCTGCTCGAGCGCCCCTGCGAGGCGGTCTACCTGCTGCGCTCGGCGCGCGGGGCGCGGCCCGAGCTCCTCGCGGCGCACTGCCCGGAGCCGCAGGGCGCGAGCACCGACGAGCTCGAGCTCGACGAGCAGAGCCTGCGGCAGACCCGCACGGTCGGCTCTGCCTGGAGCTGGACCCGCACCTGCACCCTCGAGCTCTCGCCGCTCCGCGTGCGCAGCTTCGGGCAGACCCACGAGTCGCTGCTCTGCGCCTCCAGCTCCGAGTCGCGCAGCCTCGACGTCGACCAGGCCCTCGAGCGCGTGGTCTGGAGCGCCCCCCTCTGCCTCGAGGGAGGCCGCGCCGAGTGCCGCCCTGACCTCTTCGCGGGCTCCTTCGCCTCCATCCCGCTCCACCGCGTCCGCGCCCTGGCCGGCGCGCCGCGCCCGGCGCCGGCCGACGCGCGCTGCCGCCTCGCGCTGCGCGGTCAGGGCTACCTCCAGGCCGCGGCCTCGGAGCCGGACGGGCCCACCGACGCCGAGGCGCTCGCCTGGGCCGAGGACGACGGCCGCCGGCTGCTCCTCGGGCTCGAGGTGCGGGACGATCGCTTCGTGCGCGAGGCCGCCCGCCCCGAGGCCGCCGACCACGTGGAGCTCTGGCTCTCGGCGCGGCGCTACGGCTACCGCGACCCGTGCGTGCCGGCGCGCGCGCCGGGGCTGGTGCGCTACCTGATCCTCCCCGGCCCAGCGGGACCGCGCGTGCTCGCCCCCGGCCAGCGTGCGCCGCTCGAGGTGAGCGCCGCCGCCCGCTGGACGGCCGGGCGCCTGCTGCTCTCCCTGGAGCTCCGCGGCGGAGCCCGCCGCAGCGCGCTCGAGGGCAGCGTCAGCGTGGTCTACAGCGACAGCGACGACGGCAAGCGGGCGAAGTACCGGATCGCCAGCAGCCGCCTTCGCGACGGCGATCCGCGCAGCCTCGGTCAGCTCCGCGAGAGCGGGTGCGCTGCGGGGCCCGGTGGCGCCCTCGTCTACCGGCCGCCGCGGACCTGCGCGGCGCTGATTCCCCCTCCCGCTGCCCGGGCAGGTGCGCCTCACTGACGCAGGAGTGCTCGTGCGCCCAACACTCGCTCGCCCACCGGTCGCCGCGCTCGCGCTGCTCGTCGTCCTGCTCGCCGCCGGCTGCACTCCCTGGTACCGGCCCTACGGCTTCGCGTCTCCGTCCGAGCTCGGGCGGCCCTCGGCGATCCCTGGCCTCGTGCGCGCGCTGCGCGAGGGCAGCGTGGAGGCGAGCCTCGAGGCGGGCCGCGCGCTCGTCCGGCTCGGCGCCCCCGCGGTGCCCGCGCTCGCCGCCGAGCTGCGCCGCGGGAGCGGGATCGCGGCCTGGGTGCTCGGCGAGCTGGGGCCGACCGCGCGCCCCGCCCTGCCCGAGCTCGTCGGCGCGCTTGGCGCGGCCGATCACCACCTGCGCGAGGCGGCGGTCACCGCGCTCGGCAAGCTCGGCCGCGAGGGCGCCCCCGCGATCCCGGCGCTGCTGCGTGTCCTCGAGCGCGACGGCGAGCACGAGGTGCGCCGCGAGGTCCCGCCCGCGCTGGTCAGCATCGGTCAGCCCGCCGCGGAGGTGCTGGCGGCCCTCGAGCGCGCCGGTCGGGACGCGCGCCACTCGGTGCGCCGCGCCGCCAGGAGCGCCCACCAGGAGCTCAGCTTCGCCGCGCTGGCCGCCGCCCGGCGGGGGGGGACCACCACGCCCGCCGGCCCGCCCGCCCGCGGCACCATCCTGGCGGTCTTCGATGTGCAGGACGCCGCTGGGGGCCTGGCCGCCGGCACCCTCGAGCAGCTCACCGAGTACCTGGTCACCCGCCTGGCCGCGAGCGGCTTCCGCGTGGTCCCGCGCGACCAGCTCCGCGCGCGTCTCGTCGAGGAGAAGCGCCGGAGCTATCGTGACTGCGTCGATCAGAGCTGCCAGCTCGAGCTCGGCCGGGCGCTCGCGGCGCAGAAGTCCGTGGCCACGAAGCTGCTCCGACTCGACGCGCGCTGCGCCCTCACCGCGATCCTCTACGACCTGCGCAGCGAGACCGCGGAGCGCGCGGCCTCGGCCGAGACGGGCTGCGCGCCAGGTCAGCTCCTCGACGGGATCCGCGACCTCGTGGCGCGGCTCGCGGCGCCGGCGCGCTGAGCCGCGTCCGCCCCGCGGCGGCGCCTCCCGATCACTTCTCGTAGACACATGCGTAGAAGCTCGCGCTGCCCTTGGCGACCACGCGGACGCGGGTGGCACCCGGCGTCGGGTAGTAGTCGTTCACCACGCGGCGGGCCTTGTCGCACGGCTGGTGGGTCGCGCAGTCATCCAGGTTCTCGACCTTGGAGGGGGCAGTCGGCGCCCACTTCGCGCCCTGGTGCTCCTCGACGGTGAAGTCGATCTGGCTGATGACGCAGCCGCCTCCGGGACACTCCGCGGTGGCGACGACCCGTATCAAGCTGCACCCGCGGAGCGGGTACTCCTTGCTGTTGCCGCAGCCTCCATAGTTGAACCAGTTCGCTGCGGTCGGTCCGGTGAGCGCCTGCGACTGGCCCTGCCCATCCTGGCAGACCGTGGTGCCCGGGGTCTTGTCGGGGTAGACGCTCCCGAAACCCGACAGCCACGCACAGCGGCCGCTCGGGCCTCCATCCACCTTCGAACAGATGGACTGGTCCGGCCGCCGCTCCCCCTGCAGGTCGAGCACCAGCGACCGGTCCACTCCCCGGTCCAGCGGGCCGTCGACGCCACGGTCAAGCCTGGGACCGAGCGGGCTGATCACCAGCTCCGCGAGGACGCAGGCTCCGGCCTCGACGGGTTCCAGCAGACGCTTCGCGGTCCCCAGCGGCGCGCCGCTGACATCGAGCGCGACCGCCTCGCCTGTCAGCACCGCGCCCGCGGGGGCCTCGTCCACGTGGACGATCACCGTGGTCGTGCCTTTGGCGAGGATCGCCTCGGTCAGCTCGTCCGGGCGACGCTCGTAGGTGCGGTGCTTCTCGAACCCAGCACCCCGCACGACCACCGTGAGGCTGTTGACCTTGGGCTTGTCGAGGGTCGTGAAGTCCAGGTTGAGCAGGAAGCGGTTGCCGCTCCCCTGGCAGAGCTCGCTCTTGCACCCGGCGGACGCCAGCGCGGCCAGCGCCACGAGCAGTACGCGGACGGGCTGCCTCTGCACGACTCGCCTCCTCACCGGAGCTCCGGCAGCTCGCCCGCGGGCGGACGCGACTGCGCCGCGCGCGTGCCGAGGATCGCCCCCGCGGTCACGCCTCCAGCGACCACCACGAGCACGGTCCAGAACCACCAGCGCTTGTACACCGGCTTCGCGGCTGGCGGCGGGGGCGGCGGGAGCTGCGCGGTGGCGAGGCGCGGCGGCGCTGGCCGCGGCAGCAGGTTGACGACGTAGCGACTGCGCTCGCCGGCCTCCAGCCTGAGCCGCCGCACCACGGGGACGCGATCTGGCGC
>JAKLHH010000469.1 GCA_022710245.1 Myxococcota bacterium | reverse complement strand
GGAGACCGAGGAGACCGAGGAGACCGAGGAGACCGAGGAGACCGAGGAGACCGAGGAGACCGCGCGTGGTGACCGCGACGTGAGGTGCCGGCTACTCGGCGAGCCGCTCCACGGCCTCGAGCCCGACGCTCTTCACCTTGGCGTCGAGGCCCCGCGGGGCCTGCTCGAACAGCGCCCGCAGACCGAGCCGCTGCACGGCGCGCAGCCGGTCGGCGCACTCGGCGGCGGTCTTCGGGGCGTAGCCCTTCTTGACCAGCAGGCGCTCGAGGACGGCGGGGGCCACGGCCCGCACGCTCCTCAGGTCGTCCCGCGAGAGCTGCTGCTTGTTCGCCGCGCCCATCGCGACCAGGAGGTAGAGGTTGGACTTGAACTCGGTCGTGGACCTCTGCGCGGGCACCAGCATGGCCGCCCACGGGTTGAAAAGCCGGGCCCCGGGCGGCAGCGGGTCTCGCGTGTTCACCTGCCGGACGAAGTCCGGGGGGGCGAACGACAGCCCGTTGTCGAAGCCGCGAGCCTGGAGCCGTCCGTGCGGGTCCTTGTCTACCGGCACCAGGCCGACGTTGCCCGAGTGCATGTCGATGTTGTTCACCACGTAGGCCGTGATCGCCAGCCGGTGCACCGACGGCCAGTCGAGCCGCTCGAGCGCCGTGGTCTGCGAGGAGGACCGGAAGAGGTCCGCCAGGCTGATCATCCCGTCGACCCGCCGCTGGAGGGTGCCGGGCTTGCTCTCGAGGACCTCGGGCCTGGTGGCGACCGCATCGGCGCGCTTGCGCCAGAGCATCCCGGAGACCAGCGGGACGGTGAGCTCGTTGCGGGAGAGCTGGCCGAAGACGGGGAGCGTCTGGTCGGGCTTGAAGATGCCCTCCCGGCCGTCGCTCATCGTGGTCACGCGCATGCCCGAGGTGGAGGTCCTCTTCTGCACCTGCAGAGGACGCGGGCGACCGACGACCTTCGCCGTCCGGAAGCCCTCCGCGGGCGCGAGGACGGGCCAGCCCAGGGTGAGCAGCAGGGCCCAGAAGGGGTATCGTCGACGAGTGAGCATCCGGCACCTTCCGTCCGCTGGTTTCATGGACGGGAGGTAGCAACCAGGGTGCCACGTCCTGGCTGGCTCGGGCCCCCGGTTTGCCGTCTCGGCCTGTCGCGGTGGCCATGGCTCATGCGCCGGCCAGGTGACCCCTGCGTCTTCCCGATGCGACGCCCCTGCTCGGCGCGCGCGGAGCCCCCGGTCGCCAGCGCGCGAGACGACCACCCCGCGATCACCATCGCCGTCGCGTACATGGAGACGGGGGAGGTCGTTCGCGGCGTCCTGGGACTGGGAGGCGCCAGCATCAAGGCGCGCCAGAGCGCGCAGGTGTCCGCCTGGGTAGGGAGTTGCTGGCGTCCCGCGCACAAGGGAGTTGCTAGCGTCCCGCGCACAAGGGAGTTGCTAGCGTCCCGCGCACAAGGGAGTTGCTGGCGTCCCGCGCACAAGGGAGTTGCTGGCGTCCCGCGCACAAGGGAGTTGCTGTCCACGCCGGCTCTCACTACGATCGCCGCGTGGGCGAACCATCTGACCTCAACCCGTGGGAGCCCGAGGCCCTGGCGTGGCTCGCCGGGCTCACGGGCGGCGTGATCGTGCGCGACGAGCGGGTGCGCATCGAGCGCGGTCCAGCGGTCGCGGAGGCGTTCGTCTCCCTGCACCACAGGGTGCACGGCGAGCGCATGCCGACCGAGGTCGAGGTGCAGCTCCGCGCGCGCGTCGAGACCGCGCCGGACGACGAGAGCGCGGAGCAGGGGGCGGGGCAGGGGCCCTTCCGGAGCGCCTCCTCGGCCCGGCGCCGCGTGCGAGGGCGGCCGCGCCTCGCGCTCGGCGCGAGGTTCGTCACCGGAGGCGTCACGATCGTGGAGCCGGATCGGCGTCTGCCGCCGGGCGATCCGCGACTCGACGGGGTGTGCTTCGCCTCGGACGCGTCGGACGCCGAGGTGGAGGAGGTGCTGAGCGCCGCGAGCCTGAAGGGCCGGATCGCCGATCTGCTCGAGCAGCGCTGCGACTCCGTGTCCATCAACGAGGGAGGCGAGTGGCTCTTCGTTCGCTTCCGGCTGCAGCCGCTCGCCGCCGAGGAGGGCGAGCGCGTGCGCGGGATCGTGCAGGCCTTCGTGGCGCTCCTGGAGGCGCTGCCGGTCTTCGTCGGTCCCGCGCGCCGGCGTTCGCCGCTGTCCGCGCTCTCGCGGGCCTTCCCCTGGCTCCTGCCCATCGCCGGGATCCCGCTGGCGGCCGCCGGGACCTCGTGGCGACTGCCGATCGATGAGCTCCCGCCGGTGGCGTGCGCCGGCGTCGGCTTCGTGCTCTGGGCGCTCTACATGCTCGGGCTCTGGCTCTCCCTGCGGCGCAAGCAGCGTGGACGCCCGGCCTCCCTCCGCCGCCCGCTCGCGAGGCTGGGGTTCGTGACGTTCTTCGGCCTGCTGACCTCCTGCATGGGGCTCGGGCTGCTCATCAACGGCTGCGACAGCGGGGCGCTCGAGCGCCACAGCGTCGAGGTGGTCTCGAAGCGCCAGCACAAGAGCCGCCGCACCCTCGACGTGAAGGAGTTCCGGCCGGGCGCGAGCGGCCTCCTGAGGGTAGCGGCCGGGGACGAGCTGTGGGCGGGGACGGCGCCCGGCCAGCGCGTCGTCCTCGTGCTGGGCCGGGGGCGACTCGGGTGGCCGTGGCTCGCGGGCGTCGAGGCGCCGCCGCCGGTGCCCACGCCGCGCTGAGGCACATCACTGCTCTTCGGCCCGGCCACGCTGGTGGCAACGTTAACGTTCACGCTCCGGTCAGCCCGACCGACCGACCGCGACCAGATCCCAAGAGGACGGTACCAGGAGTGGCTGCTCGACCAGGCCCTGGGCGGCAAGTAGGCTTCGATACAGCTCGAAGATCTTTGCCCATCAGCCAGGCCTGTGACCGCCTCGCCAGCGTGAACGGCGGCGCGCCCGCGCCCGCGGCCGGGCGACGGTCGTGCTAGGATGCCGCGCTGCGGAGGGCAAGAGCCATGACCATGGTGATCGATCTGGGGCTCGCGCGGTTCTATCACCGGGACGACGCAGGGCACGAGGCGGGGCTGCGGTCGCTGGTCGAGGCGGGGTGCTCGAAGCGGCTGCGGGACTTCGTCGGTGACAGGGTGCTCGAGGTGCGGCGGGTCCGGAAGGAGCTCGTGACCTGCTGGCTGGAGGGCGAGGCGCGCAAGGCGATCGACGACGACCTGGCGGCTCTCGGGGCGCTGGACGTGGACTTCGCCTGGGACGAGCTCGACACCATGGGCGCCTACTTCATCCAGGACCTCGCCTTCCACCTCGACGGTC
Source organism: Myxococcota bacterium (assembly GCA_022710245.1). Next base: position 2,985 of record JAKLHH010000469.1, on the reverse strand, counting down.
CCACGCCCCCCGCCGAGCACGTCGCGCTGATGGTCCGCGGCGAGAGCCTCTCGCTGCGGGTCATCGACGTCCGCCGCTCGCTCAAGCAGAACTGGCAGGGGAACCGCCACCCGAGCGCCCTCGCCGCGGCGAAGCTCCACCGCTTCGCCATCAAGCACCGCTTCATCATCCACAGCGCCTGAGCGCTGCGCCGATGGCCCCCGCCGGCCATCGCGTGCGCCGGGTCTCGACCGGCCGGGCTAGCTGACTCTCGTCGGGAGGATCAGATGCGTACCTCGAAGCGCTGGTGGGCCACGATGGCCACGATGGCCGCGATGGGTCTGGTGCTCGCGCTCGCGCTGAGCAGCCTCGCGTGCGAGCGCGTGCGCGGCCCCGGGCCGGGCGGCCAGACCACCCCGCGGCTGCCCCCTGATGCTCGCGCGCCCGACGCCCGCGCCGCCTCGCTGGCCATCCCCGGCTTCCTCCTCGACCGGCTCCCTGGCGGTCTCGCCGGCCTGCAGCTCCGCTTCCTCCCGGACCACTCGTCGATCTACGGTGGCGTGCTGCACCGGGGCCGGCTGGTGGTCGCCGGCGAGCAGGCGCTGCACGAGCTGGATCCCCGGTCGGGACGTCTCCTGCGCATGAGTGACGTGCGTCAGGCCGAGTGCAACGGCGACCTGGCGGTGGTCGGCGACCGGCTCTTCGCGGCGTGCCGCCCGGCGAGCGAGAAGCCGGACCGAGGAGGCTTCCGGCCCCAGCGGCTGTTCGAGATCGACCTCGAGCGGGGCGGGGTGGTGCGAGTCTATGGTCCGGCCGAAGGCCTTCGGTCCGGCGCGAACTTCCAGCTCGCCGCGGACGGCGCGACGCTCTGGATCGCCACCTTCGACGGGCTGGCCCGGCTGGACACGCGCACGGGCAAGGTGAGCTTTCACACGGCCGACCTGGGCGTCGGTGGGACCTCCTTCAGCGTGAGCCAGGTGCTGGTCGACCGCGATCACGTCTGGGCGGCCTTGAACGCGAACGTCTACACCCAGGGCGGCCTCGTGCTCTTCGACAAGCGCGCCGGCGCTCACCGGGCCTTCCTGCCCCGGGACCTGATGCGCACGCCGTCTCGCTTCGACCTCTCGGCGTGGCAGCTCGTCCCCGGCGGCATCGAGATCGCGTTCCGCGACGGCGCCGCTCCCGACCGGATGGCGGTGAAGCGCTACGAGCACGCCAGCGGGACCTGGCGGGAGGTGGCCAGCATCCCGCAGGAGCGCTCCAGCGAGTGGGCCGCCCGCCACTTCTCCGCCGCCCACGCGGGTCGGGTGCAGACGCTGGTGCGCAAGGACGGGCTGGTGGACCTGCAGCTGCCCGGTCAGCGCGCGCCGCTGGCGTGCCTTGGCCGCTCCCCCATGCGGGTGAGCCCGGTCATCGACGGGCGGCGCTACGTCCTGACCAGCGCCAGCCTCGACGTGGTCGACGGGACGCTGGCCTTCCCCGAGCTGCTCGTCCCGCTCGGCAAGAGCATCTCGGTCTACGGCCCGGTGAGCCCTGACACCGCCCGGCTCGTCACCGATCCAGACACGAAGACCGCCATGGTCTTCGCGACCTTTGCCTGCAACAACGAGTACGCCGCCTGCCCGGACGACGAGCTCTGGCTGATCGACCTGGCAGCGCGCAAGGTCCTGCTCCAGACCAGGTTGCGCGAGGGACAGCTGAAGCTGGATCAGCTGGTGGAGGAACGTGGGCTGGTCAAGACGCCCGGCGGCTTCGCCATCAGGGATGGGCAGGGGCGGACGCTGCGCCAGCTGAAGCTGAAGCTGAAGCTGCCGAGGTGATCGGCGCGCCGCGACGGCGCGCTCGTGGAGGCCGGCAGTCGCCAAGGGGCACGCCGACCCCGGGCCCGTACAAGTCTCATGGGAAGACACCTGGTCCTTGGCGCGCTCGTGGTCCCTGGCGCGCTCGTGCTGCTCGGCTCGGCCTGCGGGCCAGCGTGGGAGGCCTGCCTCGCGGAGGACCCGCCGCCCTTCTGCCAGAATCCGGCTGTCGGGGCCGTCTCGCCCGAACCCTTCGCAGGCCCGATCCGCACCCGCGAGTGCTGCCGGCCGCAGTGCGACGACCTGCCGGACTCCGCGCTCGAGGAGGAGGAGGTGCTCCGCCGCCAGGACGCCTGCGAGGAGCGAGGGCGTGCGGTGCTCGCGCTCCCGTACGGCGCCGGGAGCGCCGGCGAGGAGCTGCTGATCGCTGACTGGCCGACCGCGGTCCCCGAGGCGGTCCGTCATCGCTGGGCCGGCAGCGTGCGGTCCGCCGGCGAGCTCGCGCGCAAGGAGAACCTGCGCGGCGTCGCGCGCAGGCTCGAGGTCCAGCCGGTCGACCTCCCGGCCGGCCTCGTGGCGCGCGCGGCGGTGCTGGTGACCGAGAGCTGGGACTACCTGCCGCTGCCCGCGCCCCGGCCCGCGTACGCCTGCGGCGGCGGGATGGTGACCTTCCTGGTGGTGCAGGCGGGGGACGGCCTCGACCTCTACTCGACCGGCAACGGGATCGACCAGGGGCCCTGCGGCCCCTCGCCCTCGAGCCTCCCCGACGATCCCGGTGCGGGCGAGCGCACGGACGACTGAGCTCCGCCGCTTCAGCGATCGCCTCGAGCGCTGCAGCTGACCCGGGCGCCCGAGGCGTCACCGCGCAGCCGTGCTGACAGCGCTCGCTGGTTCGCGCTACCATCGGAGGATGCACGCGCGCCGCGGACTCCTCCTCCTCCTCTGCGGGGCGCTCCTCCCCGGCTGTCACCTGATGCTCGGGTTCCGCCAGCAAGCCGACGGCGGCGCCGCCGTCGATGCGGGGAGCCTCGACGGACCGGCAGCGGACGGGCCGGTGGCCGTCGACCGCGCCCTCGCGGTCGACCGCGCGCTCGAGAAGGGATCCGCTGACCGCTGATCACTTTCGTCACTTTCCCCCTGGTGCGAGTTTGCCGAGGCGACGCAGGGTTGGCGGTTCGATGAGGCGGGCGATGGCGCGTGAGGTGAG
>JAKLHH010000468.1 GCA_022710245.1 Myxococcota bacterium | reverse complement strand
TCCTCGCCCTTCACGCGCCCGCGCAGCCAGGCCCCCAGCTCCTCGACCTTCACCTTCTTCGCCGCGCCCTTCTCGACGAGGAGCGCGGCGCCCTCGGGCGGCCGGTCGGTCGCGCTCACCCCCGCGAGGCGGCCCCCGTCGGGCCGCGTCAGCCGCACGTAGAGCTCGAGCCGGCCGTCGTCCACCGCCTCCTTGATGACCAGGCGGTTCACGCCGCGGCGCAGGTGGAGGCCGAGCGCGTCCTGGTCCGGGCGCGGTGGGCGGTAGGCCTCGCGAGCCCCGACCAGGCGACCGTTGAGGAAGACCTTCCAGGCGCCGCCGCTCCCCAGGCGCAGCGCCGCGTCCTGCTCACGCTCCGAGGCGACGAAGCTCTGCAGGTAGACGACCGCCTCGCGCGCCGGGTCGACCAGGCTCCCCACCGGGAGCCTGGCCTCGCGCACGTGCTCGGAGATCGGCCGCCAGCGCACCTGCTGCTCCTTGCCCGCGTAGCTCTTCTTCAGCTCGGGCCAGGCGCCGAGCTCGGCCTCGGGCGGGTAGACCTTCTCGTGGCCAGCCCGGCCCTGGCTGTCGAACGGCCCGCAGAGGAGCCAGCGCGTCACGAACCCCGCCTCCTCGATCAGCTTGAGGCTCTCGTCGAGGTGCCCGCGGCTCCGCGCGGCCAGCGCGCCGAGGTGCAGCGCCTGCCCCACCACCAGCGGGTGGCTCTTCGGGGCGCGCGCCGCCGCGATCACGCGCTCCACCGCCTCGGGCGGCACCCGGTCCCAGAGGCCCATCAGCCCGAGGAGCGGGAGCACACCGCCGGGAGTGGTGCGACGCTTCGCCAGCTCGGCCTCGCGGCGCTCGAGGCTCTTCAGGTAGGGATTCGGTGCGGCCGCGGCAGGGGCCGCCACGACGAGCGCGACCGCCGGGCCGAGCATCGTGATGGCGCTGCATGCAGCAAGACACAGAGCGGCTGGTCTCGACATGCGCGCAGTCTATAGGCGAGGCCGGCCTCCGGCTAGAGGAGCGCGGCAATTCGCCCTTCATCGCGGAGCCTCCGAAGGAGGCGAGCAGGGCGAATGGTCCTCGCGGCCTCCGGCCGCTCCGGGATGAGACCGGCGCAATTTGCATTGCTTTACACTTCGACTGGTTTCAGCTAATGTCGCTAGCTGTCCTGCACAGTCTTGTTGCTGTAGATGCCTCGAACGGGTGACGTTCGTGGCTTACCCAGTGTCCAACGGAGCGCTCGAGAGCGCAGAAGGAGAGGACAACGATGTGGCTCGTGACTCTTGGTATCCTGCTGGCCGGAGGCATCCTGGGGGCTGCTTCGTTGATCGTCGCGAAGAAGCCCAACGCTCAGCAGCTGATTGACAAGCTGACGCCGTACCAGGGCTGGATCGGTGCGGTGATGTTCCTCTGGGGTATCTGGGACTTGATCAGCACGTTCCGGGCGATGGGTCTGATGGCGCTCGGGGTCAAGTTTCTGCTCCTCTGGATCATCATCCTCGTCGCCTCCCTCACCGAGCTCCTGCTCGGCTTCCTCCTGGGCTTCGGTCTGATCACCCAGTACGCGCTCAGCAAGAACGAGCAGGCGATGGCCAAGGGCCAGGCGATGCGCGCGAAGCTGGCCCCGTTCCAGGGCCTCCTCGGCATCCTCGCGATCGTCGTCGCGCTGCTCTTCCTCGTCCTGCGCATCATTCTCTAGACCTCGACCTCGACCTCACCCGCGCACGCCTCTCCCCTCCTCCTCTCTTAGTCTGCTGCAGAGGCGAGCTCCGCGCGCTACTTGCTACTTGCGGTGGGTCTGCGGGGGCTGCCTCCGCTCGATGCAACACGTTTGCCAGCGCGTCGGGTGTATGATCCACGACAGATCATGCAGCGCGCCGTCGTCTTCCTGCTCGCGCTGGCCAGCTGCGCCAGCCCACAGGCCACCGTGGTGGACGCCGCGGACGCCGCGACCGACCAGCGCGCGCGCCCTGACGCCCCTCGCGCCGACCTCTTCGTCGACCTGCGGGGCGAGGGCTGCGCCGCGCCCGGCGAGGGCTGCGGCTCGCCGGCGCGCTGCTGCTCGGGCCTCTGCGCGAGCGGCATGTGTCAGGCCGCGACCTGCGGCGCGGCGGGCGCGATCTGCTCCGAGCCCGCGGACTGCTGCAGCTGGAGCTGCCTCCAGCACGCCTGCCAGCCCCTCGCCCCGACCTCCACCGACGAGAACCGCAACCGCTTGCTGGAGACGCTCGCGCAGCTCCGCAAGGCCAGCGACCGCTGCGCGCTCTGGCCGACGCTGAGCGACGTGCAGCAGGGCGTCTTCCTGACCCACACGGACATGCTCGGCGAGCGCTCCTGCCTGGAGAACAGCGCGGTCACCTCGGGCCCCCTCGACGGGTCCGGCACCTGCATCGTCGCCAGCAACCCCTGCCAGTGCGCGCCCGGCTCGGCGATGGCCCTCGATCACGTCTACAGGCTGTGGAGCGTCAGCGGCAACGACCCGACCTGCAGCTGCAGCAAGGAGGCCAGCGGCTACAAGTGCTGCAACGGCGGCAAGGACTGGCACCGCACCTTCCTCTCCGCCGACGACCACCTGATCGCGCGGCTGCGCGCGGTGGCGAGCGGCCTCCCCGCCTGGCGCGCCTCGACGGACCTGATCGGGCCGCACGCGCCCTTCGATCAGTCGGGCGAGACCGAGCGTGACCGACCGCGCGGACAGACGCACTTCTGGTCGACGGACGCGAAGGCCGTGCCCCTGACGCGGCCAGGCGTCGAGGGCGTCCTCGATCCGCACGCCGTGGAGCTCGACAACGACTACAACCTGGTCCACGACTCGAGCCCCGAGGGCTGCTACGGCCTCTTCGGCGTCGGCTGCGTCTACGGCCGCGTGATCTTCAAGCAGGCCTGGAGCGACGCGGGCAACAAGGCGTCCACCACCTTCGCCGGCAACGGGCAGCCCGGCCCCATCGCCGAGCTCGCGGCCGACGCGACCTGGTCACCCCGCTGCGCGAGCGCCCGCATCGAGGGGGTGGTCGCGGTCGGCGGAGGCCCGCTCCGCGCCGGCACGGTGATCGCGGTCCGTGGCACCGGCTTCCTCACCTGCCCTGCCGGCCGCGGCTGCGGCAACCTCCTGCGCCTGCGCACCCGCGGCGCGACGCTGGTCGTCGGCGCCTCCCTCTGGGTCGCGGAGACCCCGACCGAGCTCAGGGTGCAGCTGCCGGCGAGCCTCGCGCCGGGCGAGGGCTACCTGTACCTCACGACGGGCGGGCGGCTCAGCAACGCGGTCTTCGTCACCCTCGTGCCCTGAGCGGGCGGGCGTGCGACACTGGAGGCATGCTCACCCGCGCCCTCCTGTCGATGCTGTCGGTCGCTGCGCTGGCCCCGGGGTGCGGCTGCGGAGCGCCCCCGCAGCAGGCCGCGAGCCCCTCCCCACCTGTCCGCGTCGCCGCGCCACCCCGCCGCCAGCCCGCCAGGCTCGCGCCCCGGCTCGACCTGCACTGCACGCCGGCCGACCCGGACGACGAGGGCCGGTGCCGGGCCCGCGGCGCGAGCTACCGCTTCGGGCCGATGCCCTTCAACAACGGCCCGGCGCGACCGTCGAGGGAGCAGCTCGAGCGTGAGGAGGCGAGCTACCAAGCCGAGCACGAGCGCGGCACGCTGCCGTGCGTGTGCCTGCCAGCCGGGCCGCTGATCTTCCAGTCACCGCGCTGAACGGCCCCCGCGCTGAGCGGCCGACCCGCGAGGCGTCAGCTCGCCCGCGTGGCGAGCTCGCGCTGGCTCTCGTTCAGCCTCGGCGAGTGGGCGCCGCACGACTCCAGGTCGACCAGCTCCTCGGGGCTCGCCGGGTAGAAGCCGAACTCCTGCAGGACGCGCAGCTTGGGGCGGATGTTCGCCTCCAGCCCCACGTGGAAGAAGCCAGGGAAGATGTCCGGGTGCTGGCGGACGAAGTCGAAGAAGGCGGCGTGCTCGGGCCGGATCTCGACGTGCGCGAGGCGGCTCACCTCGTGGCCGGTGACCATGTACTCGGGGAAGAGGTCGGGCGCGAACTCGAGGCCGCTCTTCGCGTACTGCCGGTAGATCTCCGTCTGTGGCAGCAGGCAGAGGAGCGAGGGCAGGATGCGCGCGCCCATCATGCGGAAGGCCACCATCTGGAAGACCGAGGCGTAGAAGTCCTCCATCGTCTCGAAGGGGAAGCCCCAGACGTAGAAGAGGTCCACGCGCCGGAAGCGATCGCAGGCGCGGCGCACGACGTCGATCGTCCCGGCCGCCGTGAAGCCCTTGCGCGTCGCCTCCAGGATGCGATCGGAGCCCGACTCGACGCCGAAGCGGATCTCGACGCAGCCCGTCCGCTCCATCGCCTCCATCATCGGCTCGTCGGTGAGGTTGATGCGGCCGAAGGCCTTCCACATCAGCTCCAGCCCGGTGCGCTCGAGCTCCGCGCAGAAGGCGTGCACGCGCTCGGGGCCGGAGACGAAGAACTCATCCTGGAAGAGGATCAGCTCGGCGCCCGCGCGCTCGTGGAGCAGCTTCATCTCGGCGACCACCGACTCGGGCCGGCGGAAGTACGACTTGTGGTCCCAGACGGGCGCCACCGAGCAGAAGGTGCAGGGGTACGGGCAGCCGCGCGAGGTGATGACCCCGAAGCCGGTGTAGCGCGTCAGGTCGAGGTGGTGGTACGCGGGCGGCGCGATGCTGTCGAGGTCGGCGATGCGGGGCGGCCGCTCCGTGTGGTGGATGACGCCGTCCGCGTCGCGGAAGCTGATGCCCGGCACGTCCTCGAGGCGCCCGCCGTGCTTGAGCGCGCCGAGGAGCTTGGGCGCGCTCACCTCGGCCTCGCCGCGCACGATGAGGTCCACCCAGGGGAAGCGCTCGAGGATCTCCTGCTCGACGGACTTGGGGCCCACCCCGGCGAGGATCAGCGTGCGGTCCGGGTAGACCTGGCGCAGCTCGCGCAGCGCGAGGAGCGTGAAGGGGAGCAGGTTCGCCATGCAGGAGACGCCGATCACCGGCGCCGGGTCGGCGAGGAAGCGGACGATCTCCTGCGTCGAGAAGAGCTCCTCGGCCTCGTGCAGCTGGTAGTCGCGGAGGTCGACGGTGAAGCCCGCCTGCTCCAGCGCGGCGGTGACGTAGAGCGGCCCGAGCGGCAGGTGACGCTCGCGCTCCACGCTGTCGAAGTACCGCACGTAGAGCATGTTCAGGTTGAGGATGGTGATGTCGGCCATCGTCGCTCCTTTGGTCGCGGCAGCTTCGCCCGACCGCCCGACCTGGGCGGCGCCGCTCCTACTTCCTCGGCGGCTTCTTCGGCGCGCCCGCGTCGGGGTGCGGGCGGGGGTGCGGCCGGATCCCGCGGGTGACCTGGTTGTGCTGCGGCCTCTCCTCGGCGTCGTCCTGCGCGCTGGCGAGCAGCGCGCCGAGCGGCTGGCCCTCGCTCGCCGACGCGCCCTGCTTGGGGGCGCCGGCGTCGGGCCTCGGCGGCGGCACGTCCGGGCGCACCCCGGCGGGCACCGGCGCCGGCTCCTTCGGCCTCGGCACGTCGGGCGCCGCGCCGCCCGGCGCCTGCAGGCGACGGCGCTGCCGCTCGGGATCCTCCTCGGGCACCTCCGGCGCGGCCCCGCCCTCGTTCTCCATCGGGCGGTTCGTCGCCCGCGCGGGCACGTCTGCGTTCATGCCCCGGCTGCACGAGGGGAGCGCCGCGCCGCCGAGGACGAGGACCGCGGCGGCCGCGGTCTCGCGCAGGAAGGTGCGCCGCTCGGGCGCCGGCGGCGGCAGGTGCTCGATCATACCCTCGAGCTGCGCCGCGGCCACGGCGGCGAGGATCTGCCGCTCGCTGGCGGAGAGCTCGATGCCCGCCGCCGTCGCCACCGCCGCGCGCTGCTCGAGGAGCTTGGCGCGAAAGCCCGGGTCCACCGCCGCCAGGCGCAGGAGCTGCTGGATCCCGGTCGGGACCGGCGGCAGGGCGGCGCCGTCCTCGGGCGGGCGGCCCCCCACGATGGTGGTCCTCGGCGAGGGGACCTCGCCCTGGCTCGGATCGTCGTCCCCGAACATGCGCGAGCGCGACACGGAGCACCTCCTGATCCCTGATCGGTCTGATCCCTGATCGGTGCGACGAGTCTACCAGAACGTCGCGGCGCTGCTCATGGCTCTTCAGCGCCAAGACCGGAGCTGGACCTGTGCGGCGCCGCACCGCCCCCCCCATGGCGCTTCGTCGCTCCGGACGGCCAGCCGCTCCCCACGAGCCCGGTCCCGCCGGCGACCGACGCCCTCGCGCTCGCGCGCCAGAACCGTGCGCTCGGGCTCGACCTCGGCCCGCAGACCGGGCTCACGCGCTGGCGAGGTGAGGCCAT
>JAKLHH010000467.1 GCA_022710245.1 Myxococcota bacterium | reverse complement strand
CCGCGATGCTCGGCGGGGTGGCCGGCCTGCCTCGATAGTCGGGCCTCGGGCGACGAACGCCAGCTTCGGCGGCGAGCTCCGGGGCCGCCCCGCCGCGGGCCGCCCCGGCCACCAGGCCGAGGCAGACCGTCAGAGCGACAAGCCTCCCACGCACGCCGTCCAAGCCCGCCTCCCGCCGCCCCGGTCCCTGCTGCCAGCCGGCCCCCGTCAGAGTATTGGAGCACCGGGTCCGCACGTCCAGCGGTCATCGCGGACTGCTTGCCGCCGAGGACCAGCGTGACCAGGGTCACCTTGCCGACGTCCCGCTCGCCTGTATAATCGTTGCTCCATGCAGACGCACTCCTCGCAGCGAGTGACACCCGTCACCCCGCCCTCGCGGCGCATGCTCCCGTTCCTCATCGCGGTGCCCGTGCTCGCCCTGATGGCCGCGCTCCTCCTCGCCATCCTGCTCACCGGCTGCCGCAAGGCCGAGCCCCCGGCCCCGCGCGTGGAGGCCTCCAAGCTCCCTGCCATCAGCGTCACGCCGAAGGCGAAGCTCCTCTATACCTACGCCGCCACCGGGGCGAGCTTCGAGACCGTGCCCGAGCTCGCCAGGGTGCCCGAGGGCTCGCGCGGCTGGGTGCGCGTGGTGGACGTCACGCTGCAGCCCGACCGCCGCCTCGACCACGAGCTCGTCTACGTGGCGGACCTGCGCGAGGCGCGCAAGGACGGGACCTTCCCCTACGTGGTGATGTCGCGCTCGGCCTTCGAGACCGCCGCCGCGAACCGCGCCACGCCCGGCGCCACCGCGCCCGCGTCGCGCCCGGCTGTCGGCGGCACGCCCGCTCCCGCCGCCGGCGGGGCGCGAGTGACCCTCTACTCCACCAGCTGGTGCCCGGCCTGTCGCTCCGCGCGCCAGTACTTGAGCGAACGCAAGATCCCCTTCGTCGAGAAGGACATCGAGAAGGACCAGGCGGCGGCGGGCGAGCTCCTCGAGAAGGCGCGCGCTCAGGGCATCGACGCCTCCGGTGTCCCCGTCCTCGACGTCAACGGCACCTTGATGCAGGGGTTCGACCCTGCGAAGCTTAACGACCTACTGGGAGCGAAGACAACATGAAGAAGACCCTGCTCGGCGTGATGACCGCCCTCGTCCTCCTCGGTGCCGCCCCCCGCGCGGAGGCCAAGCTCTTCGAGTTCTGGGGCTCGGGCCTGATGGGCTACGCCTGGGGTCAGGGGAACTCCGAGAAGGACTTCTACCGCTGGGTGCGCGGCGGCGCGGTCGGGGCCGAGGTGGGGATCAAGATCCTCTTCATCGGCGCCTTCGTCGACTACCTGCGCTTCTTCGGCGGCGACTCGGGCGCGAACCTGCTCAGCTTCAACCTGGGCGGCGACTACGCGCTCGACTTCGGCAAGACCTTCTCGCTCGTCTTCCGCCTCGCCTTCGCCTACTACCTGGGCGGGCTCCCGGACAACGCGACCTACACCATCCCGGGGACCAGCATCAGCGCGCAGAACGTGGAGACGCGCGGCATCGGGGTCCACGGCGGCCTCGGGCCGCGCTTCAACTTCCTCAAGGTGCTCTCGGTCGGGGTCACGCCCGAGGTCGGCTACCACTACTTCTTCGGCGGCGCCGACCAGTCCATCATCGACGGGAACTCGCAGGGCTTCGACTTCAGCATCCTCGCGTACCTCCGCGTCGGGCTCGGGTTCTAGCGCCCCTGCGCTGGCGCCGGCTCGCTCGCCCTCTCTCCAGTCGGCAAGGTCTGTCCTGTCCCTGGCAGCACCTTGCCGAGCGGCGCCCCCGTTGCCCTGCCTTTGCATGACGTCACGCAGCGAAGGGGAGCTGGCATGTCCCCTGCCTCTGTCCCTCGGCATGCGGTTCCTGGGACCCTTTCGTGACTGGCTGCGGGGCATCGCGGCCGACTGGGATGACAACAAGAAGCGCCTGGACGAGTGGAGTGACGAGCTCTGGGGAGGGCTCGTCGACGCGCACCCCGGGAGCCAGCTGGCCGTGGTGGTGGCCACGCTAGGCACCTCCGTCACCCGGTTCCCCTCCGCCTGGGGTCAGATGACGGTGGACCTCCTCAACGTCGGCGAGGGGGTCGAGAGCGGGACCGCCGCGGGCTACGGCCGCGACGGCCTGCGAGTCCTCACCGTCGCCGCTCCGGTGCTCAAGGGCTATGGTCGCCTCGCACGCGTCCTCTGGGTCCAGGAGGAGCTCGGCAACTGCGGGTGGATCTCCGTGGGGCGTGCGCTCCAGCTCACGCAGACGAGGCACTTCAACACCCTCAACGCGATGGCGCGCACCATGAAGCTGCCTGGATGGTGGAAGACCGGAGGCCTGACGCCAGGCGAGATCCTGAAGCTGCTGCAGACCATGGGGGCAAAGGCGACGCCTCACCGCATCAGCGGGGGCCTCTCCGACGTGGAGGCGCTCGCCCGGGCGAACCCGAGGGGCGTCGTGGTCTTCAGCGTGAAGGGGCAGTGGCTCAACCAGACCACCAGCGCGATGCAGAGCGGCAGCCACTCGGTCCTCGCTCGCTGGACCGGGCGACGACTGCAGGTGCTGGATCCCCACACGCGCGGCGGCGCGATGTCGACGGTGGACGATCTTCAGAACCTGCACGCCTCGGAGTACGGCTACGATCTGGCGAAGTACAAGGCCCTCCAGAAGGAGTCCTTCAACGATCCCATCGCCAACAACCAGAAGTTCCTCGACCACGTGAAGAACCATGGGGCACCGCCGGTGGAGTTCCAGGTGGCCAGCGACGCCATCGTGGTGGAGGAGGCGACGCTGGTCCGCTACCAGAACGCGGCCAGCGCCGCAGCCTACGGCACCGGAGACGTCAGCAATGAGGCCGAGCTCCTCCAGCCGTCCTCCGAGACAGACGGCGAGGGGAGCGAGGTGGGCGACCACCTCGGGCTCGAGGTCGGCACCGTGGACGTCCGCTGAGGCCGGTGCGGCAGGATCACGCAGGCGCTCAGCGAGTGAGCAGCGTCCCGACCTCCTCCTTCTCGCGCAGGCTCGGCGGGTGCAGCTTGAGGAAGGCGCGGTAGTACTCCTTCGCCTCCTCCTTGCGGCCCGCGCTCCAGAGGAGGTCCCCCATCAGCTTCTGCGCCTCGTGCGAGTCGGGCTCGGCGAGCGTGGCGCGGTGCGCGTAGTCGAGGGCGCGGGTCAGGGTCTTGCCCCGCTGCAGCTGCCGGGCGAGCGCCATGTTCGACTGGGCGAGCTCGTGCTTCTTCAGCTCCGGCGAGCCCTCCAGCGGGTCGGCCGGGATCGGCTCGGGCGTGCCCACGCTGGCGAGCGGGATGTTGAAGAGCGGCTTCAGGTCGACGGGGACGAAGGAGCCGAGGAGGTGCGGCCCGCGCGAGACCCAGAGCACCATGTCGGTGAGGTCGACGACGACGCCGTGGGTGGCGATCAGCGCGTCGATCGCGTTCCGGTTGCCGAGCCCGAGCGGCTCGTCGTCCTGCGCGGCGCGGTTGCGCAGGATCATCGCCGCGGTGGGGACGTCGAGCCGCCCGCTGAAGCGCTTGAGGAGCTGCGTCAGCCGCAGGTAGCGCGCGTCGCTGGTCGTGTAGCGCCGCAGCCAGTTGTTGGAGGCGTCTCCCTTGTAGCCCGCGTCGAGGAAGTGGTTGGTCACTCCCAGCGAGCCCGAGGGCGCGCGGCGCACGGCGAGGCGCCCCGGGGAGAGCTCCACCACCACCGCCTCCGGGACCTTGCCGTCGGCGAGGAGCAGCGCCTCGGGGACCATCACCTTGTGTCGCTTGATCACCGCGATCGCCTCGCGGAGGTCGCCGGCGTTCTCCAGGATCTCGCGCAGCAGGAACGCCATCGGGATCCCTGGCTGCAGCGGATCATCGGTGCGCGCCGCGTTGAGCGAGACATAGAGGCGCTTCGCGTTGACGCCGGTGACGACGCCCATCATCCCCGGCCAGGCGATGGACAGGAACGGGTGCCGCCCGGGCGTCCGGAAGAGCAGCAGCGCCTTGTCCTCGTCGAAGACCGGCCCCGCGTCGAAGTCGAAGTTGCGGCCGATGATCAGGTGCGAGTTGGTGGTCTGCTTGCCCCAGACGGCGAAGGCGGTGCAGCCGATCAGCGGCGAGCCGTCCATCCGCTGGGTCATGTCGTGCAACGCGTGGTAGTAGACGAGCCGCTGGAAGGGCTGCGCGGAGAAGCTGCCCGCGTCGACGACCGTGCGGCTGAAGGCGGCCAGCTCCACCAGCCGATCGGGCGGGAGCTCCTCGGGGAGGTGACGGTAGCGCCAGCGGACCGCGTTCTCCACCAGCCAGCGACGGAAGGGGCTGGTCACGTACGAGCCCATCAGCTGCTCGAGGTGGCGCTCGATGCGCGCGGTCACCTCGCCGGCGAGGAGCCCGTGGGCGTGCCCCATCGTGCGCGGATCCCCGGTCAGCCCGAGCCGCCAGAGCCCGCCCTGCCACTCCATCCAGCTGTCGCCCACCGTGAGCCGCGCGTGCTGGCCGCGCACCTCCACGTCGGCGGCCAGCGGCAGCGGCGAGCCCTCGTCGTCGGGCGGCGACATCAGCGTCCAGCGCCGGAAGGCCGTGTAGGTGAGGAGCAGCGAGAGCGCCACCGCGCCGGTGACGAAGGCGAGGCGCTTGAGGATGCGGCGCATGCGCGCCTTGCGGCTCTGGCCGATGACGAGCGAGACCATCAGGCCGCCCCGCGGGTGAGCACGAGGGCAGCGCTCGCGCCCCCCGTCGCGTGGCTGCAGGCGAGGACGGCGCGGAGCGCGGCCGCGCGCGGCTCGAGGACCAGCCCGGGCACCGGGGCCTCGGGATCCGGCTCGCCCGCGGTGAGGGTCGGGTAGAGCTGGCCGCGCTGCAGCGCGAGGACGCCGGTCGCCAGGCGGTGCGCGCCCGCGGCCATGAAGGTCCCCAGGGCGCCGTGCGGGCTGGTGAGGGGCACCGCGCGATCGCCGAAGACCTCGCGCAGCACCTCGGCCTCCAGTTGATCGAGGCCGGGGCTGCCGCAGCCGCAGCCGATCACCGCGTCGATCTGCTCCGGCCCGAGCTCCGCCTCGGCGAGCGCCGCGCGGATGGCGGCGACCCCGGCCTCCCGCGCCGGGCCGAGGATCCGCCCCGCCTCGGGCGCCGGCCCCCAGGAGGTCAGCGGGCGGGCGCCGCCAGCCGCGCCAGCCCCGGCCAGCTCGGCGAGCACCGTCCCGCCGCGCGCCCGCGCGTCCTCGAGGCGCTCGAGCGCGAGCACCGCGCTGCCCTCGCCGAGGACGACGCCGTCGCGCCCGGCCCGGTACGGTCGCGCCGGACCGCTCGCCAGCGCGCCGAGGCGGCGGTAGCCGTGGTGCAGCGGCTCGCTCAGCTCGTCGACGCCGCCAGCGAGGATCCGCCCCGCGCGTCCGCTCCGCAGCGCGTCCGCCGCGAGGAGCACCGCCAGCTCCGCGGAGACCTCCTTGTGGTTGACCGTCGTGTTGTAGCCGAGCACGCCGAGCTCCATCGACGCGTACGCGGCCGCGACGTTCATCACCGAGGCAGGGAACAGCCCGGGGTTGGCGCCCGCCGGTCCCTGCGCGAGGAGCTGGCCGAGGAAGGCGATGGTCTCGTCGAGCGCGCCGAAGCCGGTGCCGAGGACGATCCCCGTCGCCGCCGGATCCCCGCCTGCCCCCCCCGCCTGCTCCTGCGCCTGGTGAGCGGCGACCACGGCCAGCTGCGGGAGCCGGCCCATCCGCCTGAGCCGCGCGGCTGGGATGCGCTCCTTCGCGCCCACGTCGCGGATCGCCGCGCCGAGCTGGTGCGGCGGGCTGGCCCAGGAGGTGCCGAGCTCCCCGACGAGGCTGCGACCGGCGAGGAGCGCGTCGAAGAGCGCCCCCGCTCCGACTCCGGCCGGGGAGACCACGCCGAGGCCGGTGATGACGATTCGCTGACGCTCCGCCGCCTCCGGGGCAGCAACCGCTGTTCTCTCTCTCATGATCTGCTGCGGCGCGCCTGCGGTCGCTGCTCTGGACGGCAGAGGGCGATCGCGGCGCGCCCTACTCCTTGACCTGGTCGACGAGCTGCTGCAGCACGTCGATGCGGATGCCAAAGTTGTAGCCGGCGAGCTGCTTCGCGACCATCAGGTTGCCGGCCTTCCCCGTCAAGGGGTCCATCACCTGCATGCTGCCCGGCTCCACGTAGCCGCCGGTGTTCACCGCGATCACCTTGCCGGCCTGGTTGAAGACCGGGCTCCCCGAGGTCCCGCCGCTGGTGAAGGCGCTGTGCTGGATCAGCTTGTTGTCGTCGTAGCCGCCGAGCTGGCCGTCGAGGCGGGTGATGCGGCCGATCACCCCCTGGACCAGCGTGGCGTCCGGCGAGGC